>CAYPCV010000114.1:0-2624 GCA_964409295.1 uncultured Sulfurovum sp. | reverse complement strand
AAACTCTTCTTTTAACCAAATTAAACGAGCAAAAAATGAGGTTTTAATGATTTATTTTATATAAAAGAGTAAAAAGAGCAAATAATGATAAAAAGAGTAGCAGTAACAGGTGGAACACACGGCAATGAGTTAACGGGAGTTTACCTTGTAAAAAAGTGGCAAAAGAACCCAAAATTAATAGAAAGAAAGAGTTTTGAGACCCTTGCCCAACTGATGAACCAACAAGCGATAAAAGAGGTTCGGCGATACATTGACCACGATTTAAATCGTTCGTTTAGTTTGAGTGATTTGGCAAATAATCAATTGGATACATATGAAGCAACGTTAGCAAAAGAGTTAGATGCTCTGCTTGGTAAAAAAGGAAGCACAAACCCAAATGTGGATTTTATTGTGGATTTACACACCACCACAGCCAATATGGGGCTGTCAATTGTAGTCAGTAATCCAAGCACTACAACATGGAGAGCCATCGCCTATCTTTGCAAAGCAGAACCAAGCCTAAAAGTCTACCGATGGCAAGGAGATATAGAGAACGCTTTTGTAGATTCGATTGCTCCACATGGATTTGCTATCGAGGTTGGGGCTGTTCCACAAGGGGTATTAAGAGCCGATTTGTTTCAAAAAACAGAGGCACTGGTCTATCATCTGCTTGATTTTATTGACAAAGAGAACAGTGAAGAGAATTTAGAGTTACCAAACGAAGTGGAAATTTATGACCATGAGCAGTTGGTCGATTACCCTCGCAATGAAAATAGCGATATTGCAGGAATGGTACACCAAGAGCGACAAGACCAAGATTTCACACTTATAAACAAGGGAGACCCCTTATTTTTGACCCTTGATGATGAGGTTATAGCGTACAAAGGAGAGTCACTATATACGATTTTTGTTAATGAATCAGCCTATTACGAAAAAGGGTTTGCCATGACCTTGGCTCGAAAGAAAAGAGTGATTATCGAAGCAAAAGATAAGTAATAATGTTTAGTAATCTATTTAAAAAAAAGAAAAAAGAGCCAACAGCAGTAAGTTATGACTTAAATCGTTTTATAGAAGCCCAAGAACGCATCTACCCAAAGGTTATTCAAGAGTTAGAAAACGGCTATAAATACCATCATTGGATGTGGTATATTTTTCCTCAATACTACGGATTAGCGTACAGTAATAAAAGTAAAAACTATGCTATAAAAAGTATAGAAGAGGCAAAAGCTTACTTGGCTCATCCTATTTTGGGTCAACGACTCACAGAGTGTTGCAACTTGCTTTTGGCGATAGAAAATAGAGATATTAGCTCTATTTTGGGCTATCCCGACAACCTAAAATTAAACTCCTCGATGACGCTCTTTTGGAGCATTTCTAAAGATGAACTCTTTCAAAAAGTTTTAGAGAGATATTTTGATGGAAAATGGGATAAACGAACGGTTGATTTGTTGAATAATAGGAAATAGTTTGTTTATGACAATACCATAGCCAAAAAATCCCCCTAAGCCACCCTTTGAGAAGGATGAATAGCCCTAAGATTAGCAATCCTAGCAGAAACCTTCTGAATTAAATAATCACTAGCCAAATCGGGAAGCATTTTAGCATTTTATCTTTGAATTTAGTTGTGTAGAAAGGTATGATTATAACAGGTACTTTTTGTTTCTCTACACAATATAGACACAAATTACTACTACTATTACCCCATGAGCGAGATATTTTTTTATTTCCTATTTTAGTATTTCGTACTCATAACTTCTACTTCATACATTTTTTCACTCCCTGCCGATTAGGCACGGTAGGAGTTTAAATACTCTTTATAATTAGCCTAAAATATAAAGTACTAACTCATCCGATATAAAATAATTTTTATTTTTATAGATATTTTTATTTTTTGTTAATTTCTCTTTTTCTACTAAGAAATCAGCCCGTTCTTTCATTGCTCTATCTAAAATATCTTCTTTTATTCCAATAGTAGAACGCAGTCCTAAAAAGAGTTTTTCTGTTAATAGTTCCTCTTGGGTTAAATGTTCTTCGTGAATATTAAGAGGTTCTTTAATATAAATGTCTATGTCTGTAGTAGGGTAATATCGAGTATTTTTTTTAAAGCCAACTGCTCCTGCACCTACACCCATGTACTCTTTGAGTTCCCAATAACCTTTATTGTGTTCACTTTGGTATGTTCCAAAATTTGAAATTTCATAATGGCTAAATCCATGCTCTATAATCTTATTAGCTACAAAAAAAGCCAACTCATCATCTTCTTGACGAACGCTTGGGGTTGAAGCAAATTTTGTTCCCCCCTCTATGGTTAATTCATAAGCTGAAATGTGATTAATTGGAAGTTTGAACGCTTGGTCTATGTCCGATTTTAGAAGCTCTTTTGTGTCACCTTGGTAGTTGTAAATCAAATCTAAAGAGAGGTTTTTAAATCCAATATTTTTTGCATCGTTTATGGCTTGGATGGCATCTTTTGGGGAGTGGCTTCGATTGAGTTCTTTTAGTTTCTTTTTGTCAAAACTTTGCACCCCAAACGATACTCTGTTGACCCCTAAATCGTGCATTCCTTGTAGCCATAATTTGCTTGCCGAATTGGGATTGGCTTCGGTTGTAATCTCTGCATTTGGCTTGATAAAAGGCTTTAGTAG
>CAYPCV010000113.1:0-19346 GCA_964409295.1 uncultured Sulfurovum sp. | reverse complement strand
AATCACAAGATAAGTTTGTATGTACATCTTGTGGGCATTCTGCCAATGCAGATATAAATGCTAGTAAAAACATACTTGCCCGTGGGATACACGGCAACAATGCTTCACTTAAAATAGCTGTTTAAGCTATGGATGAAGAATTCACCTCTTTCAAGTTGTGGAGTATCAACTATCATTAGTCACATTTCGCTATAATTTCAAAAAAACTTTTAAGGTCTATAATGAGAGCATTACTAAGCGTTAGTGATAAGAGTGGAATCGTAGAATTCGCACAAGGTTTAGAGAAAATGGGTTGGGAAATTATCTCAACTGGAGGTACTTATAAAAAACTAAATGAGTCGGGTGTTAAGGTTATTGAGATTGATGAAGTAACTAAGTTCCCAGAGTGTTTTGAAGGTCGTGTAAAGACTCTGAACCCTTATGTTCATGGTGGAATTTTACATAAACGTGGCGATGAAGCTCATGTGGCACAGGCAAAAGAGTTGGGTGTCGAGGGAATTGATTTGGTCTGTGTAAATCTTTACCCTTTTAAAGAGACCATTGAACGAACAGAAGATTTTGATGAAATTATCGAAAATATAGATATTGGTGGGCCAACTATGGTTCGCTCGGCCGCGAAAAACTTCAATGATGTTCTTATTGTTACCGATGCTTCTGATTACGCTTCTGTTATTAATGCTTTAGAGACAAAAAATGATAGCCTAGAGTTCAGAAGAGATTTAATGATTAAAGCGTTTGAACATACTGCATCATACGATGCAATGATTGCTAACTATATGAATGGTCGTTTTAATAATGGTTTTGGAGATTATCAGTTTATTACGGGTAAAAAATCATTCCAAACACGTTACGGAGAGAATCCACACCAAAAAGGTGCATTGTATGAGTTTGATAATCATTTTACCAATAACTTTAAACAAGTAAAAGGCGAAGCATCTTTTAACAATATTAATGACGTTAATGGTGCATTAAAAATTGCTTCAAGTTTTGGCGATGAAAATGCAGTATGTATTGTAAAACACGGTAACCCTTGTGGATTTGCTCTAAAAGCTACTCTGTTAGAGTCGTATACCGAGGCACTTAGATGTGACCCTATCTCTGCTTTTGGTGGTGTAGTTGCAGTTAATGGTATAGTAGATAAAGCATTGGCTGAGAAGATGAATGAAATCTTTTTAGAAGTGGTTATGGCATCAGACTTTACAGAGGAAGCACTAGAAGTATTTACAAAGAAAAAACGCCTTAAACTCTTTTCACAGGGTGGAACAAAACTAGTAATGAGCAAAGATAGCCATGACTTTAAACACGTTGATGGTGGATTTGTTTACCAAAACTCTGACTGTATTTGTGATAATGAAGTACATAACGCTCATAAAAAATCAGAACTTACAGCAACAGAACAAGAGATGAAAGATTTAGAGATTGCTTGGAAAGTTGCAGGTCTGACAAAATCAAACTGTGTTGTTTATGTAAAAGATTCTGCAATGGTCGCTGTGGGTATGGGGATGACTAGCCGTGTAGATGCTGCTCAATGTGCCTTGAAAAAAGCAAAAGAGATGGACATTGATGTGAGTGGTGCAGCAATGGCATCAGAAGCATTCTTCCCATTCCGTGATAGCATTGACGCAGCAGCCGAAGCAGGGGTAAAAGCTATTATTGAACCAGGTGGAAGTATTCGTGATGAAGAGGTTATCGATGCTGCTAATGAGCATGGAATTTCACTCTACTTTACAACCGTTAGACACTTTTTACATTAATCACTCTTCAGTAAAAGAGACTGATTTTCAGTCTCTTTACAAATTATTCACAATTACTCGCTAGAATATTCTTTCAGGAAAACCAATATTATATTACTATATTAAATAAGGATAAGACCGATGATAAAGAAAATAGTTGGAGCCATACTTTTAAGCTCTGTACTCTTTGCTAAGGTTACAAATATGCCTGCTACAAGGGCATTTGTAGAAGAGACAAAAATGAAGATTATTGATATTCGTACCAAGGGAGAGTGGGTACAAATGGGGGTTATAAAAAAAGCTCATCTTATTACTTTTTTTGATGAACGATATGGCTATGATGCAAAGGCATTTTTAGAAGAACTTGATAAGGTTGTAGAGAAAGATGAAGAGTTTGCAATTATTTGTAATAGTGGAAGTAGAACTAAGTTAATTGCTAATTTTTTAGGGGTAAAAAATAGTTATAACGTTGTTAATCTCACTGGTGGTATGATGAGTCTATTGAGAGAAGGATTTAAACCTGTACCTTATAATCAAAATAGAGTAAATGCCTCTGTAGAATTTAGACAACCCTCTAAAGAGTTGTTAGAGAAAGAAGCTTCGTTAGTGACTCCGATTAGAGAGTCCAATGCTTCAAGTTAAATTTAGAGTATAAATGCTTGTTGCATTTGAATTTTAATCTCTTCAAAGGTAAATTTACCCTCTGTAAAGTACTCAAATGCAATTATTCCTTGATATAGAAGCATATCTGAACCATCCTTTGTAGGTTTATTATAGCTTTTTGCTAATTTTAAAAAGGGTGTCTCTTTTCCATAAATAACATCTACACAAGCCAAAGCATTTGGAAGAACGTGTTCTAGTATCTCTATAGGACAAGGTAAATTTTCATCTTCTAAACCTGCTGAAGTCATATTAACAACTAAATCGTATCTTTTTTCATTGATAAAAGTATCAAAAGTATAGGTTTGAAAGCCCTCGTTTATGTACTTTTGGAGTCTCTCTTCGCTTCGATTGAGCAGGGTTACTTCATATCCAGCATCTCTAAGAACGATAGATGTTGATTGAGCCGTTCCCCCAGCACCCAAAAAGAGTACTGTTTTTATATTTTTAAATTCAGAAATGGCTTTTAAAAACCCAGGGGCATCGGTATTGTAACCATATAGTTTTCCATTTTTATTAACAATGGTATTGACTGTTCCTACTTTTTGAGCAAATTCATCAAGCTCATCACAGGCATTAAATGCATGCTCTTTATGAGGTACAGTAATGTTTGCCCCTTTGATACCAAGCTCTAAAAATTTACTCTTTAATTTGCTTCCATCTTCTAATTTATAACGTGTATAACAGCCATTATACTTTAATCCCTTAAATGAAAGGTTGTGCATAAGTGGCGATTTAGAGTGTGAAACTGGATTTCCAAAAATTGTAAAAAGTTGCATTACTTGTCCTGATTTTTTTGGAAATTATAGCAGGTCTAGACTATTAATTTTGACATAGATGACCAAATGATTAAACTAAATATTAATTTCTATCCAAACAGTTCAAGTCAGAGAATGCTTGTTCTAAACGTTTAACGACAGATAGTTCTCCTTCTCTTAGCCATTTACGAGGGTCATAATATTTCTTATTTGGTTTATCTTCGCCCTCAGGGTTACCGATTTGAGCTTGTAGATAGTCATGGTTTTTTGCAATATACTTACGAATACCATCCCAAAATGCCCACTGTGTGTCGGTATCAATATTCATTTTAATAACACCGTAACCAATAGATTCTCTTATATCTGAAAGCTCTGAACCCGAACCACCATGAAAGACAAAATCAACAGGTTTTTCAGCTGTATTAAACTTCTCTTGAATGTACTTTTGTGAATTGTCCAAAATGGTTGGTGTTAAGACAACATTTCCTGGTTTATAGACTCCATGAACATTTCCAAATGAAGCAGCAATGGTAAACATAGGAGATACCTTTAGTAACTCTTCATACGCATAGGCTACCTCTTCAGGTTGCGTGTATAGTAGAGCATTATCTATTTCTGTATTGTCTACACCATCTTCTTCTCCACCTGTTACACCCAACTCAATTTCAAGAGTAATACCAATTTTTGACATTCGTGCTAGATACTCTTTACAGGTTGCAATGTTCTCTTCGATTGGCTCTTCTGAGAGGTCAATCATGTGTGATGAGAAAAGAGGTTTTCCAAAGGCTTGGAAATGTTTTTCACTAGCATCAAGAAGAGCATCTATCCAAGGTAACAGTTTACGTCCTGCATGGTCTGTATGTAAGATAACAGGTACACCATACGCTTTGGCTACTGTATGAACATGTTGTGCACCAGAGATTGTTCCTAAAACAGCTCTCTGCTCCGAAGAGATTCCTTTTCCTGCATAAAAATCTCCACCACCATTGGAAAATTGAATAATAATAGGAGAGTTAACCTTACTTGCTGATTCTAAGACAGCATTGATGGATGATGTTCCAACAACATTGACAGCAGGAATAGCAAAACCTTCCTCTTTTGCTATTTTAAAAAGTGTTTGAACTTCTTCGCCACTTAAAACACCACATGCTAAATTATCTAATACTTTATTTCCCATTCTAGTTTATACCTTTTAATTTTTTTGTTATTTTACAGTAATAACTGCTGATTCTTTCATTTTTTTACTTAATCTTGCTAATTTTGCTTTAAATTTGAGACTTCGTAATACTTTTATAATGTCAGATTTTACGACTTCAAAAGGTATGGAGCCTTGTTCTCGTTTATCTTCTAAATAGATGACATGATACCCAAATTGTGTTTTGACAGGTTGAGTAGTGATAGTCCCTTTTTTTAAAGAGAAGGCAGCTTCTGAAAATTCAGGAACCATCTGTTCTTTGATAAACCAGTCCAATTCGCCACCATTAATAGCACTAGGCCCTGTAGATTTTTCTTTTGCTAATAAAATAAAATTCTCTCTTAAATTATTATGACTACGCTTTAATTTTAGAATAATTGCTCTAGCTTCTGCCTCTGTTGATAATAAAATATGTCGAACTTTTACAGAAGCAGGTTTATTGAATTTTGCATGATTATCTCTGTAGTATATTTTTGCATCTCTATCTGAAATTGCAATCTCCTCTACCTTCTCTTTCATCCAAAAATCAAGCATTAAATTTTCTTTCTCTTTTTCAAGTGCTTCTATAAACTCTGGACGAGAGGCGATATTCATTTTTTTTGCATCTTCTAAAAAGAGCCTTCTATCAATCATTTGATTAATAACTCCTTTTTGTTGTTCATAGGTTAAGACTGAAAAATTTGCACCGGGAATACTAGAAATAACAAATTGGTTAACCTCTTCTTGTGTAATATCAGAGTTATTGACGCTCGCAACAACTTCTGAAGCCAGTAAATTTTGGCTTGCGAGTAATGTGTAAACCATTATAAAAAATTTTAAAATAATCTTCATTTTTTTACCTTACTTATAAATATATAAAATCCCTAAATTATAGCATAAAATAGTAAACAGTTTCTAAATACTTTCAACTAAATTTAAGTCTTCAATTATACTATACAAAGAAAAAAAGTTAAATAATTATGGCAACAAAAAAGATAAAAAAAGCAACAAAAAAAGAGATAGAAGAGATTAAATCACTCTTCTTAGAACACTATCCTAATTCTTTAACGGAATTGAATTATCAGAACTTGTATGAGTTATTAATTGCTGTTATGCTTTCGGCTCAATGTACGGACAAACGTGTAAATATTATCTCTCCTGCACTTTTTGAGGCATATCCTACGGTTGTTGATTTGGCAAATGCAGATATAGATGAAGTAAAATCGTATATAAACTCGTGTTCTTTTTATAATAATAAAGCAAAGAATCTTATTAAAATGGCTCACTATGTTATTGAACATTATAATGGAGAGATTCCTCTTGAGCAGAAAAAACTTATAAAATTAGCAGGTGTTGGACAAAAAACAGCAAACGTAGTTATGATAGAATATACGGGTGCAAACTTAATGGCTGTAGATACTCATGTTTTTAGAGTAGCCCACCGTTTAGGGCTTAGTGATGATACTACAGCTACAAAAACAGAAGCGACTTTGAGCAAGAAGTTTAAAACTGACCTGCATCTACTACACCAAGCGATGGTGCTTTTTGGACGCTATAAATGTAAGGCTGTCAAGCCTGAATGTGAAGCCTGTTTTCTTGAAAAATATTGTCGTACTTCTGAAACGTTTAAGGTTTAAATAGTTTTTATAACCTCTTCAACGACTTTGAAAATTTTTCCTACTGAGTCAAGCTTTACTCTTTCATTCATAGAGTGGGGCGAAGTAATGGTAGGCCCAATAGAGGCAAATTTGATAGTTGGATAGTTAGAAAGTAGAACACCACACTCTAAACCAGCATGAATTGCTTCGTATTTGCTCTTGCCAAACTCTTTGGTCATGGCACGATTAACCAAAGAGGTAAATTCATTTATTTCAGGTTTCCATGAAGGGTATTTGTACTCTATAGAACTTTTAAAACCATACTTGCTAAATAGGTGTATGTTTCTTTCATTAATTGCTTCTAATCCCTCTTCACTCATTCCTCTGGAACTGCATTCTATTTTTACAAGACCCTTTTTAAGCTCTATAATAGCTAAATTAATACTAGTATCAGGTAGGTTAAACTCTTCATTATAAGCATATACTCCTTGTTCAAACTCTATTAAAAGATTTAAAAAATCATTACTGCTATAGACCTCTACTGTTGTATCAAAAGATTTGACCTTTACCCAATGGTTTGAGACTAAAGGCTCTTTTGAAGAGACAACCATCTCTACATCCGTAGGAATAGAGTTTCGTCTTTCCCCTCCTGAACAAGAGGCAATATGCACCTCTTTGTCTTTTAAAAAGCTAGCCATTATTTTAATAGCATTTGGAATATTTTTATGAATCTCTACGCCTGAATGACCACCCTCTAACCCCGAAACAGAAAGTTTATAAAAGTAATCGTAAGCTTCTATCTTTTTCAGTGTTTTTTCAGCCAATAAGTCAGCACCACCTGCACAACCTATACAGACGACTCCTTCATCTTCAAAATCAAGATTGAGCATATATTGTGCTTGTAATTCTAAATCAATTGCTCCTGCACCAATTAATCCTACCTCTTCATTTGCTGTTAAGAGAAATTCTAATTCAATATTCTCATCCATTAAGTACATCATCATGGCAATAGCAATACCATTATCAGCACCCAATGATGAATTTCTTGCATGCAAGTAACCCTCTTTTATATAGGTTTCTATTTTAGGAGCTTCTCCAATGCAAACCATATCATAATGAGCTTGCAAAGCCAATTTGGGAAGCCCTTTTTTAATTAATATATTCTGTGCTTTGTCACTGGAAACTTCATAGCTTCTCTCTTTTGCGAAATTATTTAAAAAATTAAATAATTCATCAGAATTTTGGCTACAGTGTGGAACTTTTGTTAAGCTTATAAAATGATTAATAATTTTTTCTTGCATCTTTTCTCTTTTTTAAGATATTATATCGAATAAAGCACTGTAACTAAAAGGATTAGCCTTATGTCTAAAATCATTCAACTCTTTCTACTCTCATCTCTCTGTAGTACATTAACTTATGCTATTGATTTAAATAGTACCAATGAAATTATTAATAAAGCAACAGAAGCTATAAGTGAATTAGAGGTTGAATTGGATTTGGCAATAAATGAGGTAGAGGAGAATATATCTATAATAGCTCCCTTGAATATTGTAAAAGAAGAGACATCTCTTATTGAAGAGAACTCTACAGTATTAGTAGAGACTAATGTAGAACTTAATACGACTATACGTGAAAATAATATAAGCTTGAGTGTAGAGAAAGAGGAGATTTCTGTAGAGAAAGGGAATCCTAAACAAGGAAAGAATATTTTTAAATACGTTTTAAAAGAGGATTGTAATATGTCTGCTTTTCAATTTGCAGAGAAACATTCTCAAGAGGAGTGGATAGAAATTTTAGAAGAGGATAAGGTTAAAGAGACCATTTTCGAGAGTTGCCCTAACGTAAAAAACTATTACCAAGAGAGATGGACAGACGATTTGTATCAATTCTTTTATGAAGCATCTAATGAAGATGAAATTCCTGAATGTTAAAAAATGTATGACAATTTGACATATATCTAAGCTTTTTTCTTTTTCTGTCCTATAATATAATTAAAGTTATTATGGAGTAGTAGATGGCAAAGAAAAAAACCTTATTTGAGTGCCAATCATGTGGATTTCAAACTCCTCGTTGGTTGGGTAAATGTACAGGATGTAATCAGTGGGATACGATTGTAGAACTCACAACCGAACAGATAAAATTTGTAGAAGAGACAAAAAAGACATCTTCTAATTCTAATACTCAAAAAGCCATCTCTATTACTAAAATTCAGCAAGAGAATATTCAGCGTTTCTCCTCAGGAAGTAAAGAGTTGGATTTGGTTTTAGGTGGGGGAATTGTTCCTGGCTCACTCACATTAATAGGTGGAAGCCCTGGAATTGGTAAGTCTACCTTGCTTTTGAAAATAGCAGGAAATCTTGCTCAAAAAAAGATAGCCGTACTCTATGTCTCAGGAGAGGAGTCAGCAGGACAAATTAAACTGCGTGCAGACCGATTAGATGCAAATGAAAAAGATTTGTATCTTCTTCCTGAGATTAATCTTCAGACGATTTTAGAAGAGATTAAATCTAAAAATTATGGTTTTATAATTATTGATTCGATTCAAACGCTCTATTCCGAAGAGACCCCATCGGCTCCAGGTTCTGTAACACAAGTACGTACTATTACATTTGAGTTGATGCGTGTGGCAAAAAGTTTGGATATTCCAATTTTTATTATAGGACATATTACTAAAGATGGCTCGATTGCAGGGCCTAGAGTATTAGAACATATGGTCGATACCGTACTCTATTTTGAAGGAGACCCTAATTCTGAACTACGATTGTTACGAGGCTTTAAAAATCGTTTTGGAAGTACCAATGAAGTAGGAATTTTTGAGATGTCCAAAAATGGATTACTTGATGCCGAAACTATGGCAGGTAAATTTTTTAATAAAGATAAATTGGCATCAGGTTCAGCTTTAACTGTTATTATGGAGGGAAGTCGTCCTATTATTATAGAGATTCAAGCTTTAGTTTCAGAGGCTTATGGACACCCAAAACGAAGCTCAACAGGTTTTGATAATAGTCGTCTCAATATGCTCTTGGCTCTGTTAGAGAAAAAGCTTGATTTACCTTTGGGAACATATGATGTATATGTTAACATTTCAGGTGGGATTAAAATTAATGAACCCTCGGCTGATTTGGCGATTATTGCAGCGATTTTAAGCTCATATCGTGATAGAGAACTTAGCTCTGAAACACTTTTTTTAGGAGAAGTAAGTTTAACAGGAGAGATTCGTGAAATTCCTGCTTTGGGTCAACGCTTAAAAGAGATAGAGACCCAAGGGTTTAAAAAAGCGATTGTCCCTACAAAGCCTTTAGAAAAAAGTTCTATAAAGTGCTTTGTTGCCAACGAAGTCTCTAGAGTTGTTGAGTGGATGTAGAACACAATCTTCACACAAAAAGAGACTAGACTATTAATAATGAATATAAAGGATTCCTTATGCTTAAAAAAATATCACTACTAACTTTTCTTACACTCGCTTCCCTTAATGCATCGGACAGTTTAAATCCTATTTTGCAAATGGGTTACGATTTTGGTGGGACAACCTTGGCGACGGTTGAACATGACAGTTATTATGACAGTAGTATTAATAAGGTTCGTGCAGGGCAGGGGCTTAGTTTTGAAGTAGGTGCAGTAGTAGATAGTCCCAATTTAGAACTTCAGTTTTTAATAGGATATAAATTTGATAACGAGAGTGCTTCTAATGGAGATGTAACGTGGGATGTTGTACCTTTCACAGCTCTTGCTATGTTTAAATCAAAGCGATGGAAAATGGGTGGAGGTCTTACTTATCATTTAAATCCTGCTTTAGAGGGTAGTTTTACAGGATATGATAGAGATGGAGATTATTTTCATGATAAAGCTGATGATGAGTATGAAAATGCTTTTGGAGCTGTTATACAGATGCAATATAGATTAACAAATAATTTCTCTATGGGTGTAAAGGGTACATTTATTGAGTATAAGTTAAAAAAAGATAACACAATAACAGCAAATGGAAACTCTATAGGAATTAATCTTTCGTATGTTTTTGGAGAACGTTCAAGATTTAGATAATATTTAAGGTCGGCTATTGCCAACCTCGCCTTGATAGAAAGAGGCTTCTGTTTTAAAGGTTATAGAAGTGTTTTAATGCTCTAATAATCATAGCATTTTTAGAAATACTTTCGCTCTTTGCATCTTGATCAACTTGTTCATAAAGGTCAAGAGGTAAAGTAATAGAAAAGATTTTTGTTCTATTTTTTTTCTGTTTTTTAATATCAGAAACAATGTCTTTAAGAACATCAATCATTTTATCAGTGTCAATTGGTTTTCTAATAAAGTTATTTACTCCAATTTTAACAGCTTCTGAGATGTTCCCCATATCATTACTTGCAGATACAATTACAATAATCTGTTTAGGATTAATTTCTCTAATCTCTTTTGCTACTTCTAAACCACTTTTTCCTGGTAAGATAATATCAATGAAGATAATGTCTGGACTGTGTTTTTCAAAAAGCTCCATTGCTTCATTCGCATCTGCTGCTGATTGTACGTCTGAGAAAAAGTTTTGGAGTGTTTTACACATCAACTCATTTGTTTCTGGCTCATCCTCTAATACTAATGTTTTTAGTTTCTTTGTCTCTTCAACAATTTTCATTAAGTCATTATTCATACTAATTTTTCCTATTCCTTCTTTTTTAATATATTGTAACATGTTAACTATTAAGTTAAATTAAAAGCTAACGAAAAAAATCATCGCTTTAACTATAACTAAAAAAACTGAAACAGACTTAATTATAATATTTAATAATATGTTATAATTCCTTTCTAATATTCAACTCTTTTTCAAATTGCCATGTTTTTCGATGCTCTTTAATTACAGATTTCTTAATTGTTTCAACCAGCATGGATTCTCTATCTTCGAGCATCATGTAGACTTCTCCAGAGGGTTCAACAAGCATACTATCCCCATAAAATTTCCATTTAACATCTTTGTCTGAGTATTCGCCAAGACGATTTGCTCGTAAAATATAACAACCATGAAGAAATGCTTTGGTTTTCATAATTTCACGCCAACGATTATGAGAATCAAAGGTCGAGGCAGTTGGGAGTAGGACAAGGTCTATTTTTTTTTCTGTTACATAACCCCAAAAAGTATCAAAGTGAAGTTCAAATCCACCCATAACCATAATATTAAAACCATCCACTTTAAAGGTTAGAGGTGAACGTAATGCTTTGGGTTTATTGGAAAAAAATTTCTTTTCATTCCAATGAGTATATGGGATAAGAATTTGTTGTTTGTAAAAAGAGCAGGAGCTTGTTGTAATTTTTACAATGGTTTTGATATATTTGTTTTTAGTAATAATGACGATAGGAGCAATAAATGTCATATTGTATTTTTGTGCAAATTTTTTAAGTAATTCAATGTGTTTATCGCTCTGCTCTTTAACCATTTGCATAGGAATATTGGGCAACTCTTTAAAAAAATGGTTAAGAACATACTCTCCAAATAGAACAACTTTTGCACCTCTAGTATATGCATTAGAGAGATAAAAATCGAGTTTTGTTGCTTGCATTCCCAAGGTAGGAAGTTGCAGTGCGGCAATGGTTAATTTTTTCATTCTTTTACTTTATTGTTGTTTTTTTCAATCAACTCTATTTTTACTTTTGCTTCTTCTATCATTTTTTGTGCTGATTTTATCTCTTTTATTCCATCTTCATAAAATTTTAAACTTTTTTCTAATGTAATTGCTGGATCCATAAGTTTATCTAATAATTTTTTTGATGCTTCTAGTTTCTGTTCAAAGGTAGCTGTTTCCATTATTTAGCCTTTAGTTCATTAATTTATTTTTTATAATATCAGAAAATTTATCGAGTTCTACTAAAAAAGCATCATGTCCATAGTTGCTATCTATCTCATAATAGTAAGATGTTTGTCCATTTCGCTTCATCATATGCTCTATATGCTCCATCTCTTTAGGGAAAAATAGATAATCACTAGAGAATGAGATTAACGTAACTTCTGCTTTAATCCGTAATATCGCTTCATGCAGTGAGTCATACCCTCGACTTAAATTAAAGGTATTAATTGCTTTGACAATATAAAGATAAGAGAGAGGGTCAAATATGCGTGAAAAATTATCAGTATTGTACTCCATGTATCTCTCAACTTCATAACGTCCAAATAGTTCAAATAGACCATCATTATTGACATAGTTACGTCCAAATTTATCTTCCATTGAATGAGGAGAAAGGTAGGATATATGTCCTGCAATTCTACCAATGGCTAATCCATTTAAGCCTTCTTCTTTGAAGGCATCTTTTTCATACTCTCCATTTTTAAAACGAGGGTCTCTTCGGATGGCTTCGATAGCAACCTTATTGAACCCAATTGCCCAAGGTTGCGTGGCATAGGTTGCTGCCAATGAGATAATTTTATCTGCAAAATTAGGGTAATCTACAGCAAATTGTAAGGCTTGCATCCCACCCATAGACCCCCCAATAATTGCAGAAAGATGATGAATTCCTAATTGACTAAGAAGTTGTTTTTGTGCTTTAATCATATCTTTTATGGTTAAAACAGGAAATTTTAGACGAAAGGGATGTTGGCTAGGATAGTCACTGTCCATTGGCCCTGTACTTCCAAAACATGAACCGATAACATTCGTTGAGATAACAAAATATTTTTGAGTATCAACAGCTTTGCCATCACCAATAAGTCCATCCCACCAACCTGACTTTCTATCTCCTTCGTGCAGTCCTGCAGCGTGTGCTGAACCACTCAAGGCGTGACAAACTAGAATCACATTTGAAGCATCTGCATTGATTTCTCCATAGGTTTCATAGGTAATTTGGTAGGGTTCTAGGATTCTACCACTTTCCAAATAGAGAGGGTTGGTAAAATATGCGATTTTCTTTTCTAATTTCATTAAGAGAATTTTACCCAATTTGTACTTTTACTTCTTATATGAATTCTTTGTATATTTAAAATAAATAGAGGAAAATCATGTTCATTATAGTTTTATTTAATAGTGATATGATAAAATAGATACTATTATAACTATTTCAAGGAGTAAAAAAATATGAAAAAGAGAATATTATTTATAGTAGCCTTATTAACATTTCAATTACATGCAGTTAGTGAGGAGGGGCTTCATCATTACATCAAAAAATATATGGCTGAAAAGATGCACTCTCCTGTAACAAAAATTGAAACAATTTCGAGTTATCCCATTAAAGATACTCATGGTTGGAAAGTCTATTTCTTATCTTTAGATGTTAATATTAAATCAGGAACTGTAACGCGTAAACGTACTGTATCGCAAGTTGTTTTCACAAAAGGAAATAAAATAGCTTTTTCATTAAAAGATAAATCAAATCAAGATTATAAGAAAATTTTAAAGCCTAAAGTTCCTGTTGAAGCGTATGATGATAAACATCTTTTGGTAGGAAATAAAAATGCAAAGCATAAGCTTTTGGTTTTAAGTGACCCTTTTTGTCCTTATTGTCAAGAGATTGTTCCTCAGTTGATTGATGATGTTAAAGCCAATCCTGACGTATTTGCACTCTACTACTATCATCTTCCTCTTTTACGAATTCATCCTGCATCGGATACAGCAACAAGAGCAATGTTAATTTTTCAAAAAAGAGGAGAACTGAACCATTTAAAAAGTATGTATCATCTTCTTGTTAATCCTCGTGAGATAAATGCAGATATTATCTTAAATGCAATTAAAGAGAAAACGGGTGTTCATATTAAGAGAGTAGACATCTATTCAGATGAAATAAATCATGATTTAGAGCTTGATAAAATATTAAAAAAACGTCTTATGGTTACTGGAACACCAACCATATTTATAGATGGTATTTGGGACCCAACACGCATGAGATATAAAACATATTTAAAATAACTGTTTATAGGTGTGGGCAAAGTTTGCCCACGCATGAGATTTACGAGAGAGCTTTCTCTAAGTCAGCAATTAAATCATCTATATCTTCAATTCCTATACTTAAACGAATTAGACCTTCTCCAACACCTGCTTTTTGAAGTTCCTCTTTTGATAACTGTTGATGTGTCGTTGATGCAGAGTGGTTTATGATGGATTTACTATCTCCAATATTCGCAACAATTGAGAAGAGTTCTACCTTATCAAGAATCTTTTTTGCAATATCAATATTTTCAACCTCAAAGCTTACTAGACCACTTGCCCCTTTTGTTAAATATTTTGAAGCATTTGTATAATTTTTATCACTCTCTAATAGAGGGTAGTTTACTTTTTTAACAATCTCTTGTTTCTCTAGCCACTCTGCAACAGCTAAAGCATTTTTAGAATGCTCTTTTATTCGTAGAGAAAGTGTCTCTAAGCCTTGAATAAATAGCCAAGCATTAAATGGACTCAATACAGCACCTGTATCACGAAGAAGAATCATTCTTGCTCTAAAGGTAAAGAGAATAGGGCTTACCACTGAATCGGCAAAAACTAGACCGTGATAACTTGTCTCAGGAGTGTTAAAGTGAGGGTATCTAGGGTTATCTTTTATTTTTGTCGATAGCTCTTTTCGTTCAACAATCAATCCTCCAATGGCTGTTCCCTGTCCTGTAGTATACTTACTAGCACTATGTACAACAATATCTGCACCCAAGATTAGAGGCTGACATAAAATAGGGGTTGCTACTGTATTGTCTACAATTGTTAGAAGTTGATGTTTGTTAGAAATTTTGATTAATTCATCAAAATTAGGTACATCAATACTTGGATTAGAGATACTCTCAAAAAAGATACATTTTGTATTTTCATCAATTAGCTCTTCAATTTTAGCAGTATCATGTACATCAAAAGAGCGAGATTCAATTCCTAATCTTTTTAGTGTTTGGCTAAAAAGTGTTACTGTTCCTCCATAGAGTTGGTTAGAGACAATGATATTGTCTCCTGCGTCGGCAATATTTAGGATAGCATAAAAAATAGCACCCATACCACTTGCCACAGCCAAAGCTCCACTTCCTCCTTCAACCTCTGCAAATCTTCTCTCTAAGATTGCATTAGTAGGGTTTCCTACTCTTGTATAGACATTGTCTGTTCCTTGCTCTAAATTAAAACTACTCGCTGCAAAATCAGCTGAACCAAAATCGAAAGCTGTTGACATATAGATAGGAACGCTCATTGTTTTTTGAGAATCTTTAGTATAACCTGCATGAAGTGCTTGGGTTGCTTGTTTCATTATTTTTCCTTATATTTATAAAAGATTATAACCAAAGCTTTATTTATAACTTCCATTCAAGTTTGTTTATCTCTATCTTTCTATTTTCAAAAGGTTCGATAATGGTATCAATTTCATCAAGCCTATAATGTAAAGGGAATCCAATAGGCGAATTTTTTGCTGTGCTTTCCAAAATGTAGTATTTTTTTTCGTTAAGATAGAGTGCTTTTCGATATAAATTTTCATCTAAGTGAACAATAACAAAAATATGATGAGGTACTAAAACAAAATAACTCTCTATCCCTTTTTCATGAAGCAGGGAGATAAGCAGATTACTTTTATCGTCACAATCTCCAAAGTTTTTTTGAATAGTATCCTGTGGGGAGTGGGCTTGAAAATTGTTGATTTTATAAGGAATGTTAGTAATGTAATCTAAAATATTTTGTGTTGAGCATTGTGTGGTTTTACAGTTTTTAGTTAATATTTTTGCTAACTCTTTTATCATGGGGGTTGTTGTAGTACTGTTAATATATGTACCATCTTTTGTTGCAATATAGTGACGATTAACCGTTGATACGGCTTGAGTTAAAATGTATAGAAAGTAGAAAAATAACCCTGCTAAAACAATCTTTGAGACTGTAATAGAGAGCTTAGAGTGATTCACTAGACAGTATAGTCCGTATTTGCAAGAGCCATACATTCAATTTCAATTTTTACATTTTTAGGCAAGGTACTAACAGCTACTGTACTTCTTGCTGGTTTATGATGTCCAAAATAGTGTGCATAAACTTCATTTACTTTTGCAAAATCATCCATATCTGTTAAAAATATAGTTGTTTTAACTACATCGTTAAAGTGTGCTCCTGCTGTTTCTAGTACATAAAAAAGGTTTTTCATTACTTGATGTGCTTGGTTTACAACATCATCAGCAACAACTTTACCTGTTTCATCCATTCCAATTTGTCCTGACGTATAAATCATTCCATTTGCCACGATTGCCTGAGAGTAAGGTCCGATTGCTGCTGGTGCTTCTTTTGTCGAGATGAATTTCATTGTTTTTATCCTTTAAGTTGATTTATTTTTCTTCATAAAAAATGTAGCTTGTTGAGTAGTCCGAGAACTCAAAATAGACACGCTGTTCGCCTGCATCTTTTTTTGAGTTAAAGTTTTTATCTAAAATCCCATAACCAAATCGGTAAGGTCTTGTTACACCATCATCGGTTCCTGTAGCCGTTGAAAGTTTATCTATATCAATGAATTTTTTAACCAGTTTATCCCCTGCATAGACTTCTAAAGTACCATTAGTACCTGTCCAGTTTTGAATGGAACGGCTAAGTTTATTTTGTGTCTCTTGGGTACAACCAATAAAGAGTCCCATAAGAGCGATTAATGAAAGAATTTTGAATTTCATAAATATATCCTTTAAAATTATTGCGTTATTTTAACACAATAACTTTTAAGCACTCTAGTTAAGCTATAGGCATTCCAAATTTTTGTGTAATAAGTTCCCCATCACTGTTAAAATATAGGTAATAGAGTTTATCTTTAACAATAGAGAGTCCTGCTAAATACCGAAGAGCCAAATTGGCTTGAAGAGAAGCAATATGCATAACAATAGGTGCTGTAATTCCTCCTGGCTTATGGTCGCTTATATTAAATACTTGAAAAGATGCTTTATCAAAAAAACAAACCTGTCCATTAAACTCTTCTACAGAAGCATATATCCAAGGAGTATGAACACTTCGTGCATATTTATCTATGGCTTGACGGGTAGGGAGATTATCTGTGGCATCTAAAATTAAATCATAGCTATTTTCTAATTTTATAAAGGCTTCAAAGTCTATAGTATGTGCTACAGCTTTTATGAAAGGATTTTTTGCTTCCATCATCTCTACGGTTACTTCTGCTTTTAGACGGTTTTCATCTTTTAGGGTAAATGCTACTTGCCTGTGAATATTGTGTAGACCAACGGTGTCAAAATCGACCATATCAATTTGACCAATACCCGATGTTCCCAATGCCAATGCAAGGCTACAGCCTAATCCACCAGAACCGATAATGGCTATTTTTTTGTTTGTTAAAGAAGATTGTCTCTCTTCGCCCCAAAGTTGAATTTGTCTGTTAAAATAATCTTGTGTTTTTATCATATGAAAGTGTAGCAAAAAATCCTAGATTTTATCGAATAAATTATTTTATTGCGAATAAGGTAAATCGTAATTATAAAGAAAATAAGATTGTGTAAAAAAAGAGTGGCGCGGTGGACGAGACTCGAACTCGCGACCCCCTGCGTGACAGGCAGGTATTCTAACCAACTGAACTACCACCGCACCTATAATTGTTATGGTGGTCGCTACAAGACTCGAACTTGTGACATCTACCTTGTAAGGGTAGCGCTCTACCAACTGAGCTAAGCGACCTTATAATTGTTAAGATAAAAACTTTGGCGACCCCTAAAGGATTTGAACCTTTGTTTTTGCGATGAAAACGCAATATCCTTGGCCACTAGATGAAAGGGTCATCTCGACCGTAAACAACATTGTAAAAAATGGTGGTCGCTACAAGACTCGAACTTGTGACATCTACCTTGTAAGGGTAGCGCTCTACCAACTGAGCTAAGCGACCAATTTTTGTTATATTTTTAAAATGGTGACCCTTCATGGATTCGAACCATGGGCCCACTCCTTAAAAGGGAGTTGCTCTACCAACTGAGCTAAAAGGTCAAAAAGTGGCGCGGTGGACGAGACTCGAACTCGCGACCCCCTGCGTGACAGGCAGGTATTCTAACCAACTGAACTACCACCGCACCTATAATATTAAAAATCTAACGTGGTGACCCTTCATGGATTCGAACCATGGGCCCACTCCTTAAAAGGGAGTTGCTCTACCAACTGAGCTAAAAGGTCACGTTTTTTACTTAACCTTGTGATTAAGTGGACGGAATTATAGCCCATAATATTATGGATGTCAAGGGTTTTTTATAAATTTATAAAATTTTTTTCAAAAGGGCTATTGAAGTATCTTTTGCCTGCTCTTGAACAGCCTCTCTATCTCCTTTAAAAATATGATGTTCAACAATGATTTTATCTTTATATAAAACTCCAAGATATACTGTTCCTAAAGGTTTCTCCTTTGTTCCACCTGTGGGGCCTGCAATACCACTCACAGCAATAGCACAATCAGCAGAAGCAAGTTTTATAACGCCTGTCAACATCTCTTCTACACACTCTTTACTGACTGCTCCATATTTTACAAGGGTTTCTTCTCTCACTTTTAACCATTGTGACTTTATTTTATTAGCATAACTAACTACCGAACCATTAAGTACCGAAGATGCTCCTGAAATAGCTGTAAACTCTGACGCAATTCTACCTCCTGTGCAACTTTCAGCAAAGGTTATGCTTTGATTTCTAATTTTTAGGGTGTTGATTATCTCTATAGTGTTTTGTTTTGTTGAGTTTTTCATAGGATATTATAACTTAGATTTGGTATTGTTATCTTAAGAAATAAGGCAATTAATTTTTGTTTAATAAGAGACTCTATGATAACTACCTAACTTTCAAGCTATTTTTAGACACCCATTTTTTTATTAAGTCTAATTTTGCTTAATTTAGTGCCATTCACGACAATAGAAAAAATAGCCTTTAAGCTAAAACTCACTACTATACTGAATAGTCATTCATTATAGGGAAAAATATATGTATTTCGTCTTTCAACTAGAGTTTAACTCAAACAAAACCTATATCTCGTCTCTTATTAGAGCCTATGCTAAACAAAAAGAGATAGAGATTGATGTGTTGCAAAATAGTGAGCAGATTGCAATTATTGCTAAACAAGAGGATGAGAAGTTGGAGTCATTTCTACTGGGGTTGGATGAGGTGCTTCCTGCTTCGCTCTATCTTGGGGATAGCAGACACTCATTTATGGAGTCAAAGCCTATGTTATCAAATCTTGTGAGTAGTTATCAGATACCTTGCAATATTGCTCCGTGTCCTACCTGTCAAAAAGAGATGTTTGATGTGAGTTCATCTCGTTACTATTATCCTTTTACCTCTTGTAACTACTGTGGAGGGCAACATCCGTTTTTGGAGCAGTATCCCTATAGTCGTGCCAACAGTACTATGAAGTTTTTGCAACCTTGTAGCAGTTGTCAACAGGAGTTAAAAAGCAATCCACTTAGAAAAGATTATCCTCTTATCTCATGTATTGAGTGTGGTATTACTGTTAAGATGGTAGACAAAAAGAGTGAGCGATATGCCAA
>CAYPCV010000112.1:0-3463 GCA_964409295.1 uncultured Sulfurovum sp. | reverse complement strand
CAAAAATAAGTATCATAATGGTTGAATTCATTACTATATTCCATAAAAACTATGTATAAACTTTTTATCTTCATTGCTTGAAACAGCAAAAGTTGTTACTTCTGTTCCGTTATTATCTACAACAATAAGTTTATTTTTGAGCAGTTTTAAGTGCGTTTTTGCCCACTCTTTCTCTAAGTATTCTAAGCGATGAAAGACTTCCATATTGGTTGGTTTCTCTTTGAACTTTTCATCGGTTTTACTCATAAGTTGTAAGCCTCCAAATCGTTTATCTATATAGTAAGGAGAGTATTTTTGAACCTCTTTATAAATGGGTGCTTTTGGTGTTGGTTTTGCTTGTTGAAAAGCCATTATTGTCATAAATGTAAGAGCAATAGCCAGTGAAGGAAATAGGTACTTTTTCATAATTTTCTCTCTTAATTTTTTATTAGTATAGATTCTTTTCTAGTGGATAATGTTGATATGTGTCAATGATGGCTTCATTTGATTGTGTTACTATTTTTGTAAAACTAGGAGTTAAAAATGGAAAAATTTTTAGAGTTAGAAGCAGGTTATCTTTTTATTGGATTGGTTACTCTATTGATAACACTTTTTGTGACAACACGACCTTTCTTTGGAAAAGGTGCTGTCTTAAAAGGGTTTATTTCGGTAGGTATGTTTTTGGTGGTTGCTATAGGCATGCATTATAACGTCACGACCAATAGAATGGAGCGTGTAAAGGGTGCATTTAATGAGGGTAAAACAGTTATTTGTGAGAGTCGAGCCACACGAAAAGTGGCACAATCGGTGGATGTAAACAAGAATAAAGAGTGGGTTTTAGAGGGGGATGTATTCTCTTCTGTTAACTATGGTCGAGTTTTTCATTCGGCTCGATGTTTGATAAAATAATCATAACTAACAGTTATATTTATTTATAATAAAAGTTTTTTAGGTATATTTGATGCACATCAACAAAATATTTTATACAACAAGTAATAATACAATATGCTTTTTAGTAAAAATAGATAGTCAAAAGGATTCTAGATGATAGAAGAACTTATTATTCGACCAGAGATTGCACCAGAGATGTTTTTACCCATCTTTCTTGTATCTACTTTGGTATTAGTATTTGGTGTTGCTTATGCTGGCACCATTACATTGGCAAAAATGGGTTTCTTCTCAAAGAAGTGGATTAATTTTGGCTATCTATTCTGGGCATTACAAACTTATTGCTTGTATGATCTTTCGGTTATGATTCAGAGTGAACCTTTTACATCTAAAGTTTTGATGGTAACAATGATAGCATATCTATTCATTCCTCATCTCTATTTTAGATTAATAGAAGACTCTGAAAAAAGATACGAACAGAATACTAAAGCAGAACAAAAAAATTAAGGAGGAGACATGGCAAACAAAAATTTATCCGTCTGGACAAGTATACCATTTTGGCGTAGATCGGCTGCGTGGGTAACAGGTTTTGCATCTATTTTACTCATTTGGTTAACGTTTGATACTTTGGGTCAAATTACAATGGGTACAGATGCTGATTTAAAAAATGGGGTAACAAAAAGAGTTCCTGCACCAACTGTAATCAACTACCATATTGATTATAAAATGAGTACAAAACGGGGACATGAAGTTCCAGTAATCGGAGAAAAAGAGCTATTTTTTGGTAAAGAGTGGAGTGAGAAAGAGGCAGGAGAATTACTGCATCTTGGAAAACTTACATCTCAATCAAAAAACTGTATGAACTGTCATACACTTTTAGGAAATGGTGCGTATTATGCTCCAGACCTTACTAAAGCGTGGTTAGACCCAGCATGGAAAGATGGTGGACCACTTCAAGGTATGACTGGAAAAAGTACAAAAGAAGAGGCAATGGCTGAATTCTTGATGCATCCATCTACCTATCCTACACATGCTAGAATGATGCCAGAACTTGGAATTACAGCAGAGGAAGCAAAAGGATTGGTAGCATTCTTGAAGCACATGAGTTCTATTGATACAAATGGTTTCCCAAGAAACTTTGGCGTAGAGGAGGAATCAACACATGCTCACTAGTATAAAAACACATAATTTGACAAGTGAAGGTCAAAAATTAGGAATGATGTATTTTAGAGTTGCGATTATACTCTTTGGTGCACAGTTACTTATGGGACTTATCGCTGCGATTCAGTTCTTAGTTCCAGGGTTCTTATTTGAACTTTTTGACTTCTCTGTAGCTAGAATGGTACATATTAATGCATTGGTTGTATGGATGCTCTATGCAATGATTGGTTCAACTTATATGATGTTAACAGAAGAGACAGGACACGAAGGTGTAGGTATTGGTCTTGGTAAGTTAGGATTTTGGGTATTAACAGCAGCTGTTACTGTAGTTGTTCTTGTTTATATCTTTGTTCAAGTTGGTGCTGGTACAGAAGCATCTTTATGGTTAATTCATGAAGGTCGTGAGTACATTGAAGCTCCAAGATGGGCAGATATTGGTATTGTTGTTGTTGTATTAATATTCTACTTTAACGTTTTTGCTACCTACATGAAGGGCGAAAAAACAGGAATTATGACTGTTATGGTTGCTAACCTTTTAGCACTTGCTGGTCTATATATGGCAGGTATGTTCTATACAGATAATATCTCTATGGATCAATTCTGGTGGTGGTGGGTAATACACCTTTGGGTTGAAGCTACATGGGAAGTATTTGTAGGTACTCTAGCAGCGTTTGCTCTTATCAGATTGATTGGTGCTAAACGTGAAATAGTTGAGATGTGGTTATGGATTGAAGTTCTTATGCTCTTTGGTTCTGGTATTCTTGGAATGGGACACCACTACTTTTGGATTGGTACACCTGAGTACTGGTGGGAAATTGGAGCATTGTTCTCTGCTTTAGAACCTGTGCCACTAATTGCGATGTTTGTTCATGTCCTTTATGATTGGGGTAAAGAGCAAGGTATTGCAGAAGGTAAAGGTGAAGAGGGTTCTGTTATTACAAATGGACCAACTATGGCTTGGATTGTAACGAATGCGTTTGGTAACTTCTTGGGTGCTGGTATTTGGGGGTTCTTCCATACTTTACCACAAGTAAATATCTATACACACGGTACACAGTTTACATCGGCTCACGGTCACTTGGCGTTCTTTGGAGCGTATGCAACTATCCTTATTGGTATGATGTATTACGGTGTTCAAAAAGCGTACAACGTTAAAGTTCTAAAAGCGACATTTAAATCTAAAATGGCACTATTTTTAATTACTTTTGGTGTTCTTGGAATGACTATCGCTTTAACAATCTCTGGTTACGAGCAAGTTATGATTGAAAGAGGAGAGCTTGGAGCAACATGGAACGCATTCTTTATTGCACAAAATCTTCCTTGGTTCGTTCAAGGTATCTTATGGAGAGCAATTATGGGTGTGGTTACATTCATTGGATTTGTCTATCTTGTTTTAGATTTACTTACTATTGGTAAAGCTTCACAAGAGGCAGAG
>CAYPCV010000111.1:0-5933 GCA_964409295.1 uncultured Sulfurovum sp. | reverse complement strand
TTTAGGTCTAATAATCATGTGTAAGTGGTTAGGTAAAATCACAATGGCTTCTATCTGATAGGTGTATCTCTTCTTACTCAACCTAAATGCAGTACGAAGCACATCAATATTTTCTACCAACAGAGGTTTTCTCCCTTGTGTTACCAAAGTCAAATAATAGCTATAAGAGTCCAAATAAATACGTCTATATTTCATAGAACCATTGTATCAAAAGTTCATAATATCCCACGTCAAAATCAAAGCTAATCAATTTAAAAATTTTAAAACGGCGTAGGTCGGGTTGTCCTCATCCCGACATTAATTGGCACCTAATAAAACAAAATATATTTGGACATAGATATCTACCTTTAACAAGAATATAGCCGTTATGGAGTGTAGAATCTAAAGTTTTTTAGAGTATAATTTCTTGGGTCTATGTAGGAAAAATTTATGGGGTAGACAAGGATAAAACACAATTTTGTGAAGACGGTTCAATTCCGTCCCCCCCCCCACTATAGACCCACCATTCATTACAGATAGGATTTAAAATTGTTTCAACCACAAACTAAAAATGTACAATATCTTAGAAAAGTGATTAAGCAGTTAAATCGAGATATTAATGAATCAATAAAAAAATCAGATAAATTTAAAGAAGATATGAGAGTGAAATTGTTAGCCTTGACTTATAGTGCTTGGTCTGAAGCTCAATTTATTCAAATAATATATACTCCTAATACTTTTACAATATATGAGATTAATAGTATGTTGAAAATTAAAGGTATTTTTGATAGGTGGAAGAAATTAATTAAATATTCTTTTGAAAAAATAGAAAGATATAATTTTTCTGAAAAAGAGAAATCTATACAAGAGTTGAAAGATAATAATCTTACAAGTAAAATTGGTATTTTATGTCAAAAGTATGAAGAAAATCGACTACTAATTCAAGAGAAGAACGAAGAACTTACTATCTATTTACAAAAATATATAGAAGAACCATCAAGAATTAGAAATAAAATTGCTCATGGACAATGGATTTATCCCTTAGATGACTCTGAAATTAAAAATAATGAACCAAATGCTCTTTTAAAAGAAGATACTAATTTAAAAGAAAAACTAAATGAATTAAATCCAATTTCAATAATGAGAGAGTTTGAAGTTCACACAACACTTGGTAAGATTGTTAGAAAACTTATTGAATCTCAAGAAAAAGGTTTTACTCAAAAATATGATACCTATATGGATGAATTAAAGCAATATTTAGAAAAAACAGAATCATTTACAATGGAAATAAAAAGAACCCGATTAGTAAGTAAAAAAAATTATTTAGGCTGATTACATAGACCAATTTTTTCTATATTACTCTTTTGTTCGCTTTAATCCTAAACGATACTATATATTGTCTAATCAAGGGATAGTTGAAGAGGATGAAGTTTATAAGATTATTGAAGAGGTTAAACAGGAACATGGATGTCAAATTATCGTCAATGGTGTTCTTGGTACGCTCAAATATTATATGAGACTCATTGATAATTTAGAAGATTTTTATAGACTCTATTCAGATTTAATCTCTACAGATAGTGAGCTAAAAGCCATTCATAAACAGAAGTGGAATGAGCTAACCAAGGAGTTAAATCATGAGCTTTAAATTTATAGATTTGTTTGCAGGGATTGGTGGGTTTAGAACAGGATTTGAAAAGAGTGGAGGAAATTGTGTTTTTTGTTCTGAAATAGATGCTCATGCACAAGAGATGTATAAGCTCAATTATCATGATGAACTTTTTTCTGATATAACCAAAGTAGATGAAAAAGAGATACCAAACCATGATATATTATTGGCAGGTTTTCCATGTCAACCTTTTAGTATTGCAGGAGAGAAAAAGGGCTTTAATGATACAAGGGGAACACTATTTTTTGATATTGAACGCATACTTAAAGAGAAACGACCAAAAGCTATTGTTTTGGAGAATGTAAAACACTTTAAAAGTCATGATAAAGGAAATACATTAAAAGTTGTTTTGACAGCACTTCAAGAGTTAGGATATACCACCAATTGGCAAGTTTTAAATGCAAAAGATTTTGGAGTTCCTCAAAATAGAGAACGAACCATTATTGTGGGTTCATTAAATGGTGTAGAGTTTGATTTCTCTAAGCTAGAAAGAAAAAAAGTACCCTCGGTAAAAGATATTTTAGAGGAGGAAAATGAATCTTTTGAATATTTAGATGAGAGTGAATATACCCTAATTGAAAATCCAAAAAGACAACTATCAGGTCTGATTTTTGTTGGTTATCAAAACAAAAATATAAGAACTAAAGGTGTTAGAGAAAATACCGAACATCTTTCACGCGTACATAAACAGCCCAATCGTATCTATTCATCAGAGGGAACACATCCTACCCTATCTTCGCAAGAGTCAGCAGGACGATACTATATTTATCATCAAGGAAAAGTTAGAAAACTTACTATCAAGGAGTGCTATAGACTTATGGGTTTTTCTGATAATTTTAAACTTATAGGTTCAAAAGCTAAACTCTATAATCGTATAGGAAACTCTATTGTCATTCCTATGGTTGAGGAGATAGCAAGGCAAGTCAAAATGCAGATTTTAGAGAATAGTAACTCTATTCAAAAGCCTATTAATATATTAAAACAGACTTCACTTTTTGATTTTGATGAGAGCTTTTCTCGAAAATTGGTGGGGTAGGGGGAAATTAATCCTCTTTTATAATTGATTGTTCCTCCACCAAACACGGCTCACGCTACTCATTTGGTTACTTTTTAGATGCTTCATTTTCTCTAATAACCTTCGTCAAAATCAAACCAATTCAAAAATTTTGAAATGGCGTAGGTCTGGTTGCCTCACCAGCTATTTATATACTTTAGATTTTTCTGTAGATTAAATATGCCTAATAATCATGTCAAGATATAAAATTCTAATACTCCGTCTCTACTTCAATTAATTTTACATAAATATTGGACTCTAATAGTAATAGAGAACTTTTTCGAATTAGTTTAGAAAGCTCTTTTTTTGTTAAATTTTTCGTAACTATAAATGAATCTACAATAGAAGATAACTCACTAAAGTCTGTTTCTTGGGCATGGATAGAGGTTGTAGTAAGAAGGATTGGAAGTAGAAGCTTTATGATTTTACGCATGATAACCATAGGAAATCCCTGTATAATTAATTTATAAAATTTTAACATAAATAAATTAAATGTATATATATTGTAAAAAATTATAATAAACTATCTCTCTTAACTTTCAGACTTTTGCGTTATAACTAGAAAAACAAAGGATAAATGTGAAACAAGCTAAAACCATAAATAGAGAACATATAGAGAAAATGGTATTGATTTTTTATAGAAAAGTCTTAAAAGATGAGATTGTAGGACCTTTTTTTATTGCTAAATTGGGCGATGATATAGAGAGTGACTACTGGAAACCACATATTGAACTGCTAGTAAATTTTTGGTCCTCAATGATTTTGCAAGATGACTCTTATCATGGTAATCCAATGCGTCCACATTTTTTTATAGGCGAACTTACTCATAGAGTATTTAAACAGTGGCTTAAACTCTTTTTTGAGACGGTAGATGAAGTATTTATTCCAAAGCTTGGAGCTGAATTTAAAGAGAGAAGTGAGATGATTGCAGGGAATTTTATGAGAAACTTAAGAGTACCTATAGAGTAGAGGAGAAGCTACTTTTAAGATAAAAACTTAAGTTTTGTAGGTTGTTTTTGTGGTTCTTTACAGAACTACGACACAATTGATACACTTAACCTCATGAGTATTAATATGTTGTTGTGTATAACATGCAGGACTCCCTTTGAAACAAGCAAGTGGTTGAGCTTTTTGACTACAACCTGAAAAAAATGTTAATGAGAATAGACCTAGTAAGAAGAGGGAAAAATAAGTAGCCATGGTAGTCCTTATGTTTTTGTAAACAAATTATATTAAAAGTACATTAACCATTCTTCTATGAATAATGTATGAATTGTTAATGAATTGTGAAAGTGTTGAAAAATGATTTCTTATAATAGTTATAATTCTGCTATTAGTCTCTTTATAAGTACCTTTCTAGTATAATCCCCCAATTAATTAGAGGGGTACTTTTTTATGCCAAAACGCACGGACATTAAAACTATTTTACTTATCGGTTCTGGACCAATTGTTATTGGTCAAGCTTGTGAATTTGACTATTCTGGAACTCAAGCAGCTAAAACACTTAAAGAGCTAGGATACAGAGTGGTTCTTATTAACTCTAACCCTGCAACCATCATGACAGACCCTGAGTTTGCTGACAGAACATATGTTGAGCCTATTACTGCTGAAGTCATTTCTAAAATCATCAAAAAAGAGAATGTTGATGCTGTTTTACCAACTATGGGTGGGCAAACAGCACTAAACGCGGCGATGGAGATGCATGAAGCAGGAATGCTTGAAGGTATTGAGATTTTGGGTGCTAAACCAGCTGCGATTAAAAAAGGGGAAGACCGTCAAGAGTTTAAAGAGGCGATGATTAAAATTGGTATGGATTTACCAATTTCAGAGTATGCTTATAATATGGAAGAGGCTCTTAGAATTGCAACAGATATTGGTTTTCCTTTAATAATTAGAGCTTCGTTTACCATGGCAGGAGCAGGTTCTGGTGTGGCATATAATATTGATGAATTTAAAAAGATTGTTCAAGGTGGTCTTGACGCTTCGCCTATTTCAGAAATTTTAATCGAAGAGTCTCTTCTTGGTTGGAAAGAGTATGAAATGGAGGTTATTCGTGACCGTAAAGACAACTGTATTATTGTCTGTTCTATTGAAAATTTTGACCCAATGGGTGTACATACAGGAGACTCAATAACTGTTGCTCCTGCACTCACTCTTACAGACAAAGAGTATCAAAATATGAGAGATGCTTCTTTTAAAATTTTAAGAGAAGTAGGTGTTGATACGGGTGGGTCTAACGTTCAATTCTCTATCAATCCTAAAGATGGTCGTATGATTGTAATCGAGATGAACCCAAGGGTTTCTCGTTCATCTGCATTGGCTTCAAAAGCCACAGGTTACCCAATTGCAAAAGTGGCCACCATGTTGGCAGTAGGTTTTACCCTAGATGAATTAACCAACGATATTACAGGCACAGCTGCGAGTTTTGAACCTGTAATTGATTATGTTGTAACCAAAGTTCCACGATTTACATTTGAAAAATTCCCAATGGCAGATTCAACTCTAAGTACAGCTATGAAATCAGTTGGGGAAGCGATGAGTATTGGTCGTACCTTCAAAGAGTCTTTTCAAAAAGCACTTATCTCTCTGGAGACAGGTCTTATTGGTTTTGATACCATTGCTTGTGATGAAGAGGAGTTGATTCGAGAGATTAGACGCTCTAATGACAAACGTGTTCTTTATGTATTTGAAGCATTAAGACGTGGTAAAACAGTAGAAGAGATTTTTGATTGGTGTAAAATTGACCAGTGGTTCTTGTATCAATTAGAAGAGTTAGCAATGGTTGAAAAAGCGATGGATGTTGCCTTGCTTAAAGATGCTACACGAATGAGAGAAGTAAAAGCAGATGGTTTCTCTGATGCTATGATTGCTTGGGCGATTAACAAAAATGAAGGTCAAAACTTCTCTGAAAATGACATCTATAATGCACGAGAAAAGTTATCTATAACACTAGAATACAACGAAGTAGATACCTGTTCAGCAGAGTTTGAAGCATTAACTCCGTACCTTTACTCTACGACAAATATTACAAAACTTCAAAAAGTAGAAAAAGAAGAGAGTAACGATAAAAAAGTTCTAGTAATTGGTGGTGGGCCAAACAGAATTGGTCAAGGAATTGAGTTTGATTACTGTTGTGTTCACGCTTCTTTTGCTTTGGCTGATATGAATGTAAAATCAATTATGTACAACTGTAACCCTGAAACGGTTTCTACTGATTATGATACTTCAGATATT
>CAYPCV010000110.1:0-15410 GCA_964409295.1 uncultured Sulfurovum sp. | reverse complement strand
CATCTTTTCCATTTTCATTAACAATCTCACTTTTTACATCGCCACCCTTAACCATTTTCATAACATTAAAATAGCTTAACTTATGTAACTTTGAGTATTCTCTTAAAGTAACTCTCTTCATCTACATCCTTTCACAATTATAATTATGCTATTATTCCGTTTTTGATTGGCTGAAGCCAACCCTATCAACTATTAATATCATTATATTTAGGAAAACTATGAAAAATTTACTCTATTTTATTCTCTTTAGCTCATTCTCTTTTGCCCAAACAAGCGTTATTGTTAGTATTGTACCTCTAAAATTATTTGTTGATAAAATTGGTGGAGACAAAGTAAAAACAACAATTATGGTTGAAGCAGGGGCTTCTCCTCACAATTACAGTCCAAAACCATCACAGATGAAATCCATTACAAATGCAACTATTTACTTTAGTATTGGCGTAGAGTTTGAAAAAATTTGGCTAGAAAAATTTAAACATCAGAATAAAGATTTAAAAGTAGTTGATGTCTCTATAGGCATAGACAAAGAGAGCAGTAAAGAACAGCACAATACAGAGGAGCATCAACATCATGAGGAGCTAGACCCACATATTTGGGTTGACCCAATAAATGTTAAATATATTGCTCAGACTATTTGTAATACTTTCGTAGTAAACGATAGCAACAACTCTGCCTTTTATAGAAAAAATTTAAAACTATTTTTAGAAGAGTTGGATGCTTTAGACGCTAATATTAAAAAAATTTTAGAAAAAAATCCTGAAAACTCTACCTTTATGGTCTTTCATCCCTCTTGGGGCTATTTTGCCAAACGCTACAAGCTTAAACAACTTCCTGTAGAGATAGAAGGAAAAGAGCCAAAAATGAAAGCCTTGGTTAAACTGATGAAACAAGCCAAAAAAGAGAGAGTTAAAGCCATTTTTACCCAACCTGAATTTTCAGATAAATCGGCTCAAATTATTGCTAATAATTTACACATTCAGGTTATTAAAGCCTCTCCATTATCCCCTGATTGGTCAGAAAACTTAATTAATTTAGCCAAAGCCATTGCCTACAAAGAGAAATAAAGATGTCCATTATAGAAATTAAAAACCTCTCTTTTTGTTATCATAAACAGAAAATTTTAGAAGATGTAAACCTAGAGGTAGAAGAGAAAGATTTTCTAGCTATTATAGGACCAAATGGTGGAGGGAAATCAACCCTACTAAAACTTATTTTAGGCATTAATCCTGTAAAAGATGGCTCTATTAAAACCTTTGGAGAAGTACCTAAGAAAAATCTCTCTAAAATAGGCTATGTGCCACAAAACACTAATGTAAATACCGATTTTCCAATTAAAGTATTAGAAGTTGTACTTATGGGACATATTGGCGAGAAATCACCTATTTTTGGTTATGGAAAAGAGGAAAAGCTATGTGCTTTGGGAGCTTTAGCACAAGTAGGCATGGAGAAATTTGCCAACACCAAAATAGGCGAACTCTCTGGGGGACAACGCCAACGGGTAATGATTGCTCGTGCCTTATGTGCTCATCCTAAAATTTTAATTTTGGACGAACCTACAGCTAGCATTGATATTGATGGACAGAAACTTATCTATGAACTGCTCAAAACGTTAAATTCGTACATTACAATCATTGTGGTTAGCCATGACATTTCAGTTATTATGAAATATGCCAATAAAGTAGTTCATGTTAATAAACGTCTAAATTATCATGATATGATAGAATTAAATAAGAATCCGAAACATGAATGCAATCACTTTTGTGAGGTAGAGATGTTTAATATATTCAAAGAGGAGAAATAGTGGAAAGCATACTCGAAGCACTTTCGTTTCCTTTTATCCAAAATGCCCTTATTGCAGGGCTTTTAGTCTCGATGGCTTCAGGAATTATTGGTTCACTAATTGTTGTAAATAGAATGGTATTCCTAGCAGGAGGAATTGCTCATACTGCGTATGGAGGTATTGGAGTTGCTGTATTTTTAGGTCTACCTATCTTTTTAGGAGCTTCTATTTTTGCTGTTCTTGCTGCCTTAATTATCTCTATAATCACACTCAAACATCGTGAAAGAATGGATACCTTTATTGGGCTTATGTGGGCTGTAGGTATGGCTCTAGGAGTCGTCCTTATTGATTTGACACCAGGGTATAATGCCGATTTTATGAGCTATCTATTTGGTTCTATTTTAGCTGTTAGTCAGAATGACATCTATTTTATGGCTGGGCTTTTAGCAACAATTATTTTTATCATAACCTTTTGGTACAGAGATATTTTAGCTGTCTCATACGACAGTGAATACGCCAATTTACGAGGTATTAATGTTCGATTTTTTTATACGCTCATTCTAATTCTTTCGGCACTTACCGTAGTGGTTGCAATTAAAGTTGTTGGGCTTATTTTGGTTATTGCATTATTAACTATTCCTGTCTACATAGCAGAAAAGTTATCCAATACACTCTACATGATGATGATACTTTCAGGTCTCTTTTCCTCTATCTTTACTCTTATTGGACTCTGGTTTTCTTACCAATATGATATTGCTTCAGGAGCTTCCATTATACTCATCTCGGCACTCTCCCTTTTCTTATTTTTAGGCTTTAATAAAATTAAATAATTAAATATTAAGATTAAAAAAACTTTAAACTTAAGAGTAAAAAGGCTATAATTCAAGAAACAATATCGTATAACAGGATTACCTTTATGAAAAAATTTATTTTACTATTCTTATCCATAATACTCTTTTCAACTTCACTTTTTGCAAATGAGAAGCTCTACTCTTTTATTGGAGTACAAGCTTCAGCAAGTAACTTTGATACTGTATCAACACCAAGTATTGGTCTAAAATATGGAAAACAGTCAAAAGATATGAGAACCTCGATTACTTACAGTTATGCAAATAAATCATCTAATACCTTCCAATCACTTATTATGCAAGTAGATTCAGCTATCTTGATTCAAACATTTAAAGATATAGCCTTTAAACCCTATTTAGGTGCATCTTTTGGAGTCATTCAACAGAAAAATATGGAATTGCTTGGTTACGATGATAAAGGTTTTGTCTATGGTATCAATACAGGTCTTTCATATATTGTAAATAATAATATTGATTTTGATTTAGGATATAGATTTCTAAAAACCTCTAAAATGAAAGAATTAGACAAAATTAATGACATAAGCTTATCATTACACTATTTTTATTAATTTTAAATTATTTATACTTTAAGTATAATGCCAATATTAATCTACTGGAGCAAAAATGTCATTTTTTTCTTATGAAACAGCTAAAAAAGTTTTATTTCAATTCAACCCTGAAACAGCCCATTTTATAGGAGGCATGGCATTAAAAGCTTTGCCATATGCACCTATTATTCTAAAAGCAATGAAAAATCATTACTTTGTAGAAGACCCTTCACTCACTCAAAATCTCTTTGGACGAAAATTTGCAAATCCAGTGGGTTTAGCTGCAGGGTTTGATAAAAATGGCGAATATATCACAGCCATGCCAACCCTTGGTTTTGGATATACAGAAATAGGAACAGTTACCCCAAAACCTCAAATTGGTAATGCTAAACCACGACTTTTTAGACTAAAAGAAGAGCGTTCTATTCAAAATGCGATGGGCTTTAACAATCGTGGTGCAGAGTTTATGGTTAAACGTCTAAACAAACTCTATTTTTTAGACTACCCAATTGGTATTAACATCGGTAAAAACAAACTCACATCAGAAGAGGATGCCTTAAAAGATTATGAAACACTGCTTCATACCTTTAAAAATTATGGCGACTATATTATCATCAATATCTCCTCTCCAAATACACCTGGGCTTCGTGACCTTCAAAATGAAAAGTTCATTACAGATTTATTTACAATGGCAAAAACAATAACAGACCAAGCCATTTTCTTAAAAATTGCTCCCGATATGGAAGCACAAGATGCTATCGACCTATGTACCACAGCCGTCAATGCAGGTGCAGCAGGAATTATTGCAACCAACACCACCATAGACTACTCCCTAACCAAAAATGCCAAAGACTTTGGTGGAATTTCAGGTGCTTTAGTACGCGAAAAATCGTATGAGTTATTTAAAGCCATTGGAAAAGAACTCTACGGGAAAACTATTCTTATCTCAGTAGGTGGAATCGAAACAGCCGAAGATGCATATAGAAGAATCAAAGCAGGAGCAACCCTTATTCAAGTATACTCAATGCTTATCTACAATGGTCCAAAAATGATAAAAGAGATAAATGAGGGGATAATTAGACTGCTTAAAGAGGATGGGTACAGTCATATTTCAGAGGCTATTGGGGCTAATTGGAGGTAGTAGAGGATTAAAATATCCTCTCCCACTCAAATTTGGAGATATTTTTATCTTCTTTAGAAAAAATTTACATATAAAACTTTATTCTCTATTTACATTAATTATTTTCTCTAATTTTTCTTCTACATCAACAAAATCAGAAAACTTATTAATCAAATGGATATAAGAGTTTAAATCGGAAGTAGAAAGTTCTGTATCTTCATCAATAAAGAGTAAAGTTTCTATCTTTTTTTCATAGATTTTATCCATCAACATACTTTCTAAACTATCGTTGGTGGTTCTATCTAAAAGCAAAACATGATATGACTTTTGACTTAGCATGCCAGAACACTCTATTCTATTTTTTGCAACATCTACGCTATAGCCCAGTTCATACAGCATGCTCGCCATAATTTTAGCTTCGGTTGGATTCTCTTTATAGAGTAAAATTGCTTGCTCTTTACTCTCTCTATTTTGACGTTGATGAATTAACTCTGTACCGTAAAATTGTTTAACAACATTAATGAATTTTTGAGGCTCAATTGGCTTAGGAATATACTCATCCATTCCTGCATCGAGATAGCGTTCACGATCGCCCTTTAATGTATTTGTTGTTACAGCAATAATTGGAGTATGGTCTAACTTTTCAAGTTGTTCATACTTCAAAATCTCTTTGGTTGCAATCACACCATTCATAACAGGCATTTGAATGTCCATAAAGACAATGTCATAACGCTTTTTTTTGAACATCTCAACAGCAATCGCTCCATCATCTGCTGAATCAGACTCAATTCCAATGGTCTTAAGTGTATGAATAATAAGTTTTTGATTGACTTTATTATCTTCGACCACTAATGCCTTTAGATGAAAAAGCTTTTCAGACTTCTCTTCCACAATAGTTTTTCGCTTTTGTGAAGAGGTTTCTATAGATTTTTTAACTTTTGAAAACGTTACAGGCTCATAGATAATTTGTGAAAAAATAGGAGCAATATCCAAAATTTTAAAACGGTTGTCTAATTTTGTTAAAAGTACAATTTGAGTGGTAGTACTATATTGTGCAACAATTCTCTGTAACTCCTCTTTGTTAATCTCATTATAATGTAAATAAAGAACATCCACACTATTAGAAACAGCATCTTTACACTCTACAAAATTTTTAAAATGATAGATAGAGTCTGTTTTTAAAGTTGCAAGATACTCTTTTAAATGTCGATTTGAAATCTTCTCTTCTGCATCAACAGATGCATAAACTGCAATATTTAAAGGCTCTATTTTTTCCTCTATCAAAAGGTCTTTTTGATTCATTTTTAAAATAAAAGAGAGCGTTGAACCATCTCCCTCGATACTTTTCAGCTGTAACTCACCACCCAACATTTTAACCCATGCATTAGAGATGGTTAAACCCAAACCTGTACCACCATAGGCTCGTGTACTAGAATTGTCTGCTTGTGTAAAGGCATAAAAAACTTTTGTCTGTTGCTCTTCACTGATACCGATACCTGTATCGTTTACTAAAAACTGTACAGAGAGACTTTTCTCTTTTTGTTGTACTTTTTTAATAGAGACATTCACAGAACCATGTGATTTTGTAAATTTAATGGCATTAGAGATAAGATTCATCAGTATCTGTTTAATCTTTTCAGAATCACTTTCAACCAATACCGAAGTAAAACTAGGGTCAATCCAAAGTGAGAAATCAATTCCTTTTTTAGAAGCATCAAGAGCATAAATATCACTAAGATTTTCAAATTCATCAAGAACATTAAAATAACTATTTTCTACTTCAATCGAACCATTTTCGATTTTTGAAACGTCTAAAATATTTTCTACAATCCCAAGTAAATCTTCAGAACTTTTACGAATAGTAGTTAAAAATTCACTCTGTTCACTATCCAATTTTGTTGAAGATAAAATCTTTGTAAAACCAACAATACCGTTAATAGGTGTACGAATCTCATGGGAAACATTAGAGAGGAAAAGACCTTTTGCTTTATTGGCATCATCTGCCATTTTTTTACTCTCTTGGAGTTCATTAATCATATTCGAGATTAAAGCATAAATTTCAGAGTGATTTTTCTCTTTGAGCATCTGTTTAAATTGATTCATTTTCATTGGGTCAGAAGCATATTTAATCTCTTCTAATAAATTTTCAAGTCCCTCAGTAGTATCATTTGTTTTGATAAAAAAATAATCTCGCTTCAAAAAGATAAGTAAAAGAGAGATAAAAAGAATAAAAGAGGAGATAAACATAAGCACTTTATACATCAATGCTTTACTCACACTAACCTGCTCTATCAACGCATAATTTGTATAAGAAGTATATAGTATTACCAGCGAAGTTGCCACCAGTAACGCAAAAATAAACAGCGTAATAACCTCTAAACGTCTCTCTTGCCACATAGTACTCATTAAATCCCCCAAATACACATAATAACATAAATTTTATCTTCTATCTCTAATATATAAACTTAATATTATATTCAGAGATTAAAGATTTAAGGTCTCTATAACCTAATAAGTTTTAGCTTGTTCTTTTGAATGACTCTTATGTTAAAATTTGATATAATTAGATAAGCATCTTCTAAAAAATAAAGGTTAAAATGTATCAAAGAGAATTTGAAAATTTACTTCGTCAGACTCCACCACGAGCCATGCTTTTTTATGGAGAGAACCATTATCTTATTTCTGCCTACTTGCAACACTATATTAATATTACCTCTGCATCAGACTCCTTGCTAACTCTCTATTTTGAAGAGTACTCTTTTGACAGAGCCAAAGCATACCTATCGCAGAGTTCACTCTTTGGAGGAACAAACTTACTGATTATAAAAAGAGATAAAAAAATTCCTAAAAAAGAGTTGGATGCACTCATAGCCTTGGTAGCTAAAAGTTCCGATAATTTTCTACTGTTTGACTACCAAGGAAAAGCCAATGATGCAAAAAGTTTACAATCGGCTTTTTCCCCTAAAAAAGGGGCAAACTGGTTAAGGGTATTTGAACCAAACATGCGTGAAAGCATTGAAATGCTTTACAAAAAATCTCAAATTATTGGAGTTGATATTGACCACTACGCATTACAGCACCTAATGCTTCTGCTCAATAATAATTTGGCACTATGTGCCAATGAACTGAACAAATTGGCTATTTTAAAAGGGAAAGTGACTTCCAAAGATATAGACAGATTGGTATATTCAACAGCACCTTTAGCAATTGAACAGTTACTTATAGAGTTATTTGAAAAAAAACCTATTGTAACAACACTTAGTCGATTACTAGATTTAGGAGAGGATGAGTTTTCGGTACTGCGTTCAACACAGTTTTTTGTCAATCAGATATTTCTATTTAATGCCTATATGAAACTCAATGGTCATATCGACTCAAAAGCTATTTTAGGCTATAAACTGCCAAAACAGATAGAAGAGCAAAAAGGAAATCTAGCACTTAAGGTCAAAAGCCCTGCTCTACTTAAGATATTCGAGCATCTTCTGGAGGTAGAGTTACAAATTAAAAACACCCCCTCTGCAAATAGAGAGTTGCTTTTATATGGAGCATTTATTAAAATTCAAAGCTTTTTATAAAATTACGAAACCTTACTTAAACCAATCATGTAATCTACTTTTTCTTTGATACTTATATAATCTGCTAAACTGTTAGATACAAAAGTGTAATCTTCTTTATCACTAGGAACTATATTATACATTGTATCAACAAAAAGTAAGGTAGGAATATTTTTAGCCTTAATCTGCTTGGTTAAATCATTATGAAGCAATTCATTATAAGTTCTATCTAACAAGATACACTTATAACTCTCTACATCAATAATCTCTTTTAACTCATCAACATTTTCAGCAATATCAACTGAATAATCCAATTTATTTAAAATGGCTGAAATTATCTTTGCTTCTGTTGATGTTCGTTTATAGAGTAAAATATCTTTTGTTTTAACATTTTTTACCTTTTTAGAGTGAGGAAAAAAAATATTTAAAACAGCAATGAATTTTTCTAAATTAATAGGCTTAGAGACATATTCATCCATGCCTTCTGCTAAAAATCGTTCTCTATCTCCTTTTAATGCATTTGCTGTTACAGCAACAACTGGCGTATGTTCCAAACCTTCTATTTTTTCATATTCTAAAATCTTTTTAGTTGCATCAATACCATTTAATACAGGCATCTGTATATCCATAAAGACAATATCATAATTGTTACTATTAATTTTATACTCATCAAAACCCTCTTGACCATTATTAGCACACTCAGTAGTAATACCCATATTTTTTAGTGTATGCTGAATCATTTTCTGATTAATTGGATTATCCTCTACAATCAAAGCATGAATATCTTGAAAAGGCTTATCTTTTTCTTGTTTAACACTCTCTTTTTCTCTTTTCTCCTCTTTGATAGTTAAGGATTTTAATGATTTTTCAATTTTTGAGAAAGTAATTGGTTCATAAAGCACTTGTGTAAAGTCTAAATTTAACTCTTTAACTTCATGATGTTTATTTAGTTTTACAACCAAAACAATAGTAGAGTGTGTACGGTGACAACGAACAATACGTTGAAACTCTTTCTTATTAATATTATCATAATGGATATAGAGAACATCAAAAAGTTCATCAGGGGCATCCATACACTCTTCAAATGTTTTAAAACGTGTCAAAGAGAGATGTTTATACGCGTATAGATAATCTTCTAAATAGTGGTCAGAATCTTTTTTTTGAACCTCATCAGGAGCATAAATTGCCATTTTCATAGCTTGTTTGCTATTTTCACGCTTTATCTCTTGTTTCGCTACTGTTAATGTAAATGAAAATGTTGTTCCTTTACCTACCGTACTTTCTAAAATCAATGCACCTCCTAAACTCTTAACCAAACTAGATGAAATGGTCAACCCTAAACCTGTTCCTCCATATTTCCGAGAGGTACTGCTGTCTGCTTGTATAAATGCTTCAAAAACTTTAGATTTACTCTCTTCTGAAATACCAATACCTGTATCTTTGACCGAAAATTTAATAGAAACCTCATCTTTTGTACGCTCTATCTCTTGAATAATCACATCAATTGAGCCTTTTTTCTTTGTAAATTTAAGTGCATTGGAGATAAGATTAATAAGTACTTGTTTAATTTTTCCAGGGTCACTTCGTAGAAGATTCAAAGAGAGTTTAGGGTCAATCCATAAGGCAAAATCTATATCTTTTTTTGAAGCATTTGCAGCATACGACTCAATAACATTTTCAAACTCCTCCATAGGATTAAAAAAGACCTCTTCTATTTCAATATTTCCATTCTCTATTTTTGAAATATCAAGAATATCATTAATAATAGAGAGTAAATCTTCTGAACTTTTTCTAATAATATGTACAAATTCATCTTGTTCCATACTCAAATTGGTAGATTTAAGAAACTTTGTAAAACCAATAATTCCATTAAGAGGGGTACGAATTTCATGCGACATATTGGCCAAGAAAAGACTTTTTGTCTCATTGGCTCTGTCTGCCATATCTTTACTCTCTTGTAACTCTTGAATCATCTCTGACATAAATGCATAAATTTCAGCCGATTCTCTATTTTTAATAATCTGCTTAAATTCAGTCACTTTATCTTTATTGGGATAGTTCTCTATATCTTCCAAAAGAATTTCTAAATTTCGTCTCTTTCTCTGTATGGATTTAAAAATATAACCTATTCTAAAAAGCATTAAAAAAGAGACCAATAGAACAATTGACGAGATGACCATCGTCATTATTTGTTCATCTTTTCTAAAAGAGATATCTTGTACTAAAAAAAGTTTATTAACAGCATTAAGCCCCTTAATTGTTTTCATATACTCTTCATATTCAGGAGAGTGGTTTAAATAGTTATAATAGTTGTAACTTTTTGAAAACATATAAACAGAACTGATAATAAGTGTAATATACAGTATTAAAAAAACTACTTTTGATGGATTTAAAAATTTACTTGGCATAGAGTATTCAGCTTCTTTTTTCATATAGTTGCCTTTGTTTAAAAAATTAATATAGATTTTATTATATCCAGTAACAATATAAATTAATATTATTTTAATATTAAAAGCTCTCTTTTTCTCTTCTAAATTCTCAAAGGAGTAAAATCTCCTAAAATATTCATCTATTTTTAGTAAAAAACAATAGTTTTTGTGCTAATATACGGCTTCCAAAATTCTTGCTCATTTTTTGGATAGTCACTCGACTAATTGAAATGGGCTATTAAACCAAAAGGAACACAATGAACAACTACGAAACACTGTATGTACTTAAACCTACACTTACAGATGAAGAGACAGCAGCAAACATTGCAAAAATCGAAGCGATTCTTGTACGTGAAGGTGCTGAAATTCTTGCTACCAATAATATGGGAATGAGAAAACTTGCATACCCTGTTGAAAAAAATGAGCGTGGTGTATACACAATCGTTTATTTCAAAGCTGAAGGTAGTGTAATTAATGAACTTGAAAGAAACTTGAAGTTTAACGAAGAGGTTATTAAATACCTAACAGTAAGATACACAAAGCAAAAAGAGCTTACTCAATTTGCTAAACTTGTAGCTGCATCTGCTCCAAAAGAGGAAGCACCAGTAGCAACTGAAGAAGTAGCAGAAGCACCAGCAACAGAAACAACAGAAGCGTAAAACCTTAGGAGAACCCCATGTATAATAAAGTAGTATTGGTAGGAAACCTTACAAGAGATGTTGAGATTAGATATTCTCAGAGTGGTTCAGCAATTGGTAATGTTGGAATTGCAACAAGCCGAAAGTGGAAGAGCCAAACAGGAGAACAGAAAGATGAAGTAATGTTCATCGACTTAACATTTTTTGGACGAACAGCAGAAATTGCAAACCAATACCTTCGCAAGGGGAGCAAAGTTTTAGTAGATGGACGACTTGTTTTTCAACAATGGACTGCACAAGATGGAAGCAAAAGAAGTAAACATGCCATTACTGTAGAGAACCTACAGATGTTAGACAGCAAGGCTGATAGCCAAAACCCTAACAATAACAATGGATATGGAGAGCAACCAAGCCAAAATAATTATGGTAGTGGACAGCAACAGCAACCACAACAAAATTCTTATGGAAGCAATAATAACAATAGCTATGGGCAACCTGCTCAACAGCAACAAAGTAGTTATGGTCAGCCTCAACAGAGTGCTTATGGACAACCACAAGCACCTACTCAACAACCTTCTTATTCAGCACCACAGCAACAACAAGCGTCTGTCCCAGAAATCGACATCGACGATGACGAGATACCATTTTAGGAGATAACCCATGGCAGAAAGAAGAAAGTTCAAAAAAAGATATTGTAAATACTGTGAAATGAAAGTAGATTTCATTGACTATAAAGATTTAAGTCTATTAAAGTTCTCATTGAGCGAAAGATTTAAAATTATGCCAAGAAGACTTACTGGTAACTGTAAAAGACACCAAGAGTTAGTAACAGTAGCAATCAAAAGAGCAAGACAAACAGCTCTTATTCCATATATTGTAGATAGAAAAAATGTAGTGGAAAACCCATTTGAGTTTGTTAAATAGAGTTTAACACCTACTCATAAGGACAGACATTATTAGTCTGTCCTTTCTCTTGAAAAAACAGAGGAAAACTATTCCTCTAAATCATCCGACTTATTAGCCTTAATACTGTAACGTTGAAGTATATCACTCTCTACTTTTAATGCTTTGGCTTTATCAATTACCACTTTAGCACCATCTTCATCTTCAAGAACAACATATTTCTCTTTTGTATTAAGAACCAAATCATGAAACTCTTTAAAATTTTTAAATGACTTTCCATTAACCTTTTCAATGTGCCAAAGGCTTATACCATAGTCCCCTCTACTGTGTTCAGCAGCTAATACTTTTAATAAAACAACTAACTCTTGTTTATCTTTTTTAGGAAACTTCGTTGCATTGTAACGCAAACTTAACACAGGACTCATAGATGCATTCAAAAGATTTTGTGTTAAAGGAGAAAAAACATAACCACCTAGCATAAAATAACTTGGCATTTTATCATACTCTAGTTTTGAATATGTAGATGCTTCATCACTCAAACTTTTTGGAAGCGTTACATTTAAGGTCATTTTTTTACCTTTTCGTAAAATATCCAAAGAGACTTTGTCGCCATATTGATGCACATCTATAAAATATTTAAAATGCGTATACTGCTTGGGTCGAAACTCAACTGTTCCATCATTTTCTATTTTATGCCCATCAATTGCTGTAATAATATCCTCTTTTTGCAATACCTCTTTTAAAATAGAGTTATAAACAATATCCACCACCAAGATACCACCTTCATCTTCGCCCAAATGATAATACTCTTTAAGAGTTGGATTTTCTATCTTATCCGTCATAATTCCTAATTTAGGAAAACCATCATATTGCCCATCAGAGACATCTTTTAAGAAATGTTGAATAATATCCACAGGAACCATGTATCCTATATTTTGAGACATCGTTATAACCTGCATAACAACACCTACAATTTTACCATTAGAGATAGTTGGCCCCCCAGAGTTTCCAGGATTAATCGCTGCATCTATCTGAATTGATAAAAATCGTTGACCACTGTGTGCATAACGGTTATGCTCAATACGCGAAACAATCCCTGTACTTACACTAATGGTATGTCCACCCATAGGATAACCATATACTGTTACCTTATCTTGCATTTTAGGTAATGTTCCAAATCTTAACGGTTCGGTTCCTTTAAAAAAATCTTTATCTTTTACCTCTAAGAGAGCTAAATCTGTATCGTGTGAGACTTCTAGTACTTCAGCTTGATAACGTTTAGTATCTCCATATTTTTTAACCTCGACAAAAGTTTCATTAGCAACCACATGGGCGTTGGTTAAAATACGATTTCCTGCAATAATGCTTCCTGAACCACTAGAACGTTGTATAGAAGAGTTCCATGGCTCCATGTAATTGGTTGTTTTAGAAACAGTATAAATTTTTACGATAGAAGAATCGATGTTCTGAGCCAAAGAGAAAGAAGATGAAAGAAGCAAAAGCATGAATATCTTAAATATTTTTTGCATTTAATACCTTTATTTAATTTTGATGTAAGCATAACAGTAAATAGTAAACCATTAAACAATGTAATATTAATCAAAGGATATAATATCAAAAAAAAATTAGGAGTCGTATATATGGCAACAATTTCAATGGGTGACCTTAAAAAAGGTGTGCGTTTAGAGTTAGATGGAAACCCTTATAGAGTAGTAGACTTTCAACATGTAAAACCAGGAAAAGGTGCAGCATTTGTACGTTGTAAAATTAAAAATCTTTCATCAGGAAAAGTAATTGAGAAAACCGTACATGCAGGCGATAAGTTTGAAGTACCTGACTTAGAACAGACAACCATGCAGTACCTCTATGATGATGGAGAGTTTTTACAATTTATGGACACAACAACCTATGACCAAATTGGTCTAACTCATGAGCAGGTAGGTAAAGAGACTTTTGACTACATGATTGATGGAATGGAAGCAGATATTCTCTTTCATAATGGAAAAGCCATTTCAGTAGAGATTGCACAAACGGCTACTTATACTGTTGTAGAGACTCCACCAAACTTCAAAGGTGACTCTCAAGGTGGTAAAAAACCAGCAACTTTAGATTCAGGAGCAGTAGTACAGGTACCTTTCTTTATCTTAGAGGGTCAAAAAATTGTTGTGGATACCGTTGATGGTAAATACTTAGAAAAAGCAAAATAATAAACACTTTAGTACGATAATATGTCGTGCTAAACTACTCAACCCTACCACTCACTCTTTCCATAAACTTATCTTTTTTATTCATAAAAATATTTTATTATGTTCATTTATATTTTTGATATTACTTTAAAAAGAAATATTAATTTTTTCTGAAACTTTCATCTTTTTTTAGGATTAAAGTGCTATAATTTCACAATTATTACACAGTCATTTTTTTTATACATAAATTCAACTTAACCAAAGGATATATTATAGATTTTTTTGAAAACTTACAAACACTTATAAATATTAATTCCTATACCAAAAACAAAGAAGGTGTGGATAAAATTTCAAACATTATGACCCAATGGTTCAATGAATTAGGTCTTGAAAATGTATCTTATTCACGAGAAAACATTGGGAACCATAATCTCTATGTTAGTCCAAAAACAACAGGTAAAAAAATATTACTTTTAGGTCATAACGATACAGTTTTTCCAAAAGGAAAATTTGAACATTATGCAGAAGATAAAAAATGGGTTTATGGGCCAGGGGTCTGTGATATGAAGGGTGGAAACATGGTTGCCCTTCAAGCCTTGCGTAATATTTATGAGAAGAACCAAAAAATTGAAAATATTGATTTTTTACTGGTTTCAGATGAAGAGACGGGCTCTGATGATAGTAAAAAATTAAGTTCAAAGTTAGCTCTTGATTATGACTACTGCTTTGTATTTGAAGCAGCAGGGGAAAACTTAGAAGTTGTCACAGGACGTAAAGGAGTAGGAACCTTTACCATCACTATCGAAGGTAAAGCTTCGCATGCAGGTGTACGTTATGAAGCAGGAATTAATGCTAATTTAGAGTCAGCATATAAACTGATAGAACTAACAAAGTTGACCAATCTTGAAATTGGTACAACGGTCAATGTAGGGAAAGTTTCAGGAGGAATTGGAGCAAATACCATATCTCCAAATGCTGAACTGCTTTTAGAACTTCGCTACACACAAAATTCAGAACGAGACAGACTTTTATCGGCATTGGATGAGATTACAAACACATCATATGTCGAGGGAACAACAGCAACACTCTCAGGACTCATTCAACGGGATGTAATGGAAGCCAATGAAGAGCAACATAAATTAATAAAAAAAATAGAAATACTTTCAGGGGAAAAGATTTCAACTGAACAACGTGGTGGTGTAAGTGATGCAAACATTGTAGCATCACAAGGAGTTACAACTTTAGATGGATTTGGTCCTTTTGGAGATGGCGATCATACGGTTCATGAGCGTGCATTAAAAAGCTCTTTTGAGCAACGAATCAACTTGATGACAAAGATGCTAATGTATCATCAAGAGTTTAAACAATTTTAAGAGAAGGAAAAACAGATATGTCAGAAAAACG
>CAYPCV010000109.1:0-6717 GCA_964409295.1 uncultured Sulfurovum sp. | reverse complement strand
AGTAGTAATCCAAGGACCAAACTTAAATATGTTGGGTGTAAGAGACCAAAATATTTATGGACCAATGAAACTTGATGATATTCATGCACAGATGCAAGCATTTGCAGAGCAAAACAATGTAGAGATTGAATTTTTTCAAAGCAACTTAGAGGGCGAAATTGTAGACAGACTTCAAGAGTGTCTTGGAGATGCAACAGGGATTGTTATTAATCCAGCAGCGTATACACATACTTCTATTGCTATTCGTGACGCTATTTCAGCAATTCAAATTCCTACAGTAGAAGTTCATTTGTCAAATATTCATCAGCGAGAAGAGTTTAGACATACTTCGTTGACAGCTCCTGTATGTGCTGGTCAAATTGTTGGTTTTGGTCCATTTGGTTACCACTTGGCAATGTTGTCTGTTATTCAAATTATGAATGAAGTTAAGGCACTTCAAGAGCAACAACAAGGGCAAGAGGCTCAAGTAGCTTTACAAAACAACTAAAAAATAAAAAAATGGTCGGATGCCTCCGACCCTACAAGGTCAAAATCCCATGAATTATATTGTTAAAGATGAAAATGCTATCTATTATGAGTGTGGCTACAGTTCTGATAATGCACTGTTTTTAAAGCTAGGAAGTGAAGCTTTTTTTATTACGGATGCTCGTTATACGATTGAAGCCCAAGAGAATGTTGAGCAAGCAACAGTGATAATTGATGGCGATTTATACGGAAAAGCAAATGAATTAATTAAAAAATCAACGATTAAAAAATTAACCATAGACCCTAAAGAGTGGAGTATCTTTAACTTTTCACTGTTAAGTAATAGTCTGAAAATTAAGTTTAAAAAAGTTCCCGACTTTTCTCATAAAAAACGAATTATTAAGAGTTCCCAAGAGCTTCTTTTATTGAAAAAAGCTGTAAAACTTGGAGCAAAAGCTTTTGATGCCTTTGCCGATTCTATTCATAAAAGTGGTTTTAAAAAAGATGAAAAATTCTTGACCTTTATGGCAAAAGATACTTTGAGTGGGCAGGGCAAATATGATTTGTCTTTTGACCCTATTGTGGCTGTCAATGCAAATGCTGCTAAACCCCATGCTTTACCTACGGATACCAAGCTCAAAAAAAATGATTTATTGTTGGTTGATGCAGGGTTAAAATATAAACGTTACTGTTCAGACAGAACCCGTACTGTTTCGACAAGCAAGGGGTTTGAGTTTGAATATGAACAGAATTTTAAAAGTAAAAAGATACAAAAAGCCTATGATTTAGTATTAAAAGCCCATGATAATGCCATTGAAAAAGCACGTTCTGGAATGAAAGCCAAAAAAATAGATGCCTTGACGCGTGATATTATCGAAAAGGGTGGAATGGGAGAATACTATGTTCACTCAACAGGTCATGGTGTGGGATTGGACATTCATGAAATGCCGTATATTTCGGGTCGCTGTGATATTAGAGTAGAAGATAATATGGTCTATACTATTGAACCAGGTATCTATATTCCTAATGAGTTTGGTATTCGTATCGAAGATATGGTTACAATGGTCAATGGCCGAGTTGAGGTGTTATGAGAAAAACGTTAGATTCCAAAAATACGCTTTTTTATCAAAAAAATTACCCCTATCTTTCTAAAATAAAATCAGATAAACCCTATCAAGTAACATTGGGAATAGGGGGGAATATAGGAGATGTTCGTAGACGCTTTAATCATCTTTTCTATTTTTTAAAAAAATCGTCAGTTGTTGATATTGTTGAGACAGCTCCTATTTTAAAAAATCCACCATTTGGTTATTTGGAACAAGCATATTTTTATAATTCATTAATAATTGTGAAAACATGTTTGAGACCTAAAGTACTTTTACGCTATATTTTGCATGCTGAAAATAGATTTGGACGAAAGCGTTCATTTGCTGATGCCCCTCGTACTTTGGACATTGATATGATATTTTATGAAGATGAGGTAATGAATAGTGTAGAGTTAACATTACCTCATCATGCTTGGCATGAACGGGCATCGGTTATAATTCCCTTGACCCAGTTAAAAACTAAAATCTAAGAGAGACTATGCTTGAAAAGAATGAAGAGAGACTTGTATCGGTAGAAGAGATAAAAACTTTGCGTGATGAAATCTCTTTAATGCATGCTTCATTAGCTCATGATGTTATGGAGCATGCTCCTTTGGTTCAAAAAGTTGCCAATCGTTTTATTGACAAGGGTATTGATAGGCATCGGATTGAGAAGCTTTTAGCCCCTCTTGTTGGTTCTAGTTTGGAAGATGATGAAGAGATGCTTGTGGCATATGTACTAGAAGAGTTAGATACTCTGTTAAGTGTCAAAGAGGAGATTAAGAGCTTTGAAAATGAGGTACATATGGTTGTTGGTGCAACAGGTATAGGAAAAACATCTTTGATAGGGAAATTAGGGGGACGATATAAGTATTTAATCGAGAAAAAACAGAGCGTTGCTTTTGTGAACTATGACCAACATAAAGTTGGAGCATTTGAACAGTTGTCACACTACTCAGATGCGATGGAGATTCCTTTAGTCAGTTTGGAGAGCTTATTAGAGAAGCAATATGATTTGATTTTGATTGATACAGCAGGCTCTATGGGAGAAAATTTTCAAGAGTTATCGTCTTTAATTTATATGTTAAAAGAGGATATGCACTATAAAGTTCAGATTTCACTGGTACTTTCAGCTACATCAAAACAGAGAGATTTAGAAAAAGTGTTGAAAGTTTTTAATGATTTAGAGATTGAAAATTTTATCTTTACAAAACTGGATGAGACTTCTGATTTGTCAGACATGATAAATTTTTCAATCAACGAAGGTAGACCTATTTCGTATCTCTCTTTTGGTCAAGAGATACCAGAAGATTTAATGGTTGCGTCCAAAGAGTATATTTTAAATAAATTTATGCAAGAATAAGTAGGAAAAATGGAAAATAAAAAAACAGTTTTAGTGGGAATGAGTGGTGGAGTCGATTCGACAGTAACAGCAATTTTGTTACAAAAAGAGGGTTACAATGTAACGGGTGTTTATATGAAGCTTCATGAGAAAAAAGGCTATCACGAAGCCAACTACACCAAGGCTCAACGAGTGGGAGAGTATTTGGGGATAGAGGTTCATTTTCTTGACTTAGCTGATGATTTTAAAAAAGATGTTTATGACTACTTTGTAGAGACCTACAAAGAGGGGTTGACCCCAAACCCTTGTGTGATGTGTAATCGAAACATTAAATTCGGAAAAATGGTAGACTTTGCTGACTCTTTGGGGATTGATAAAGTAGCCACAGGGCATTATTTAAATTGTGACGGAGAGTTTTTCTCAACAGCAAAAGATGATTCAAAAGACCAAAGTTATTTTGTAGCACAGGTACGAAAAGAGGTTCTTCCACGATTGGTTTTTCCTTTGGGTTCATGGGTTAAAACAGATGTAAAAGCGTATGCTAGCAAAATTCCACCTTTACAAGATTTCGCAACCCAAAAAGAGAGTTCTGAAATCTGTTTTGTAGAGAACGATTATACCGAAGTGTTAGAGAGACACATGAATATAGATTTAGAGGGCGAAACCGTCTATAGCGATGGTACAGTAGTTGGAAAGCATAAAGGTTACATGCATTATACCATTGGAAAACGAAGAGGCTTTACCGTGAATGGAGCTCATGACCCTCATTTTGTATTGTCTATTAAGCCAAAAGAGAATCAAGTTGTTGTCGGAAAACGAGAGGAACTAGAAGCCCATAGATTTAAGATAAAAAAGATTAACCTTTTTAAAGATTTAGACACTTCTAATATTACGGTTAAAGTACGTTATCGAACACAAGCTATTCCATGTAATGTAACACTAGATGAAAAGAAAGAGAATGGAGAAGTCGAACTCTCTTCTGCTGTCTTTGGTCTAGCCTATGGACAGGTAGCTGTTTTTTATGAAGAGAATAGGGTTATTGGGTCTGGGGTTATTTGCTAGATAAATAAAGTACTCCCTCTTCTTGGTCAATTTTAAACTTGAATTGTTTGAAAAAATTCATTCCTAGTAGACCATCAGCAGTTCGTTGTTTGAAAGAGGTAGTCATAAGTTTAAACTCTTTTAACTCTAGCTCTTCTATTTTAAAGCTTTGAGCTTGTTGGAGTTTTGAGTGCATCTCTCCTGCTGGGGTTTGTAGAGTTATATCATTTTCTAAAAGTGTTAATGATGAAAGTTTCTCTTCATCTATTAATGTGTAGCTCGCTCCCGTATCTAAAAAGAGTTTTAGAGGGACTTCATCTATAGTTACATAAATTAAAAAGTGTTCTCCCTCTTTTATTAGGGGTAAATGGTAGGTGTAATTTTCTTTTTCTGTCTGTATGATTTCTATTTTTTTCAGTAGAGCCTTAGCTTTTTCTCCATATTTCTCATCAAACTCTATCTCTTTTAACAATTTTATTGCTATAGGATAGGCTTTTTTTGTATTGGTATAGTGTTTGGCAAGGGTAAAGGTATAAAATGCTGTATTTAATCCATACTCAATCTGCTCTTCTAAAAAGGCGATAAGTTGTTGGAACCTTTCTGTTCTATTGAGTTCATCAATATAGATTTTAGAGTTGTTAATAATCTCTTTATTTAGCATCTCTTGTTCTATTGCAGAGTTGCTATTTTCTAAAAGATTTCTAAGTAAATCAAGGACTTTATAATACTCTTTTAAGGTTTTATATGCTTCTACAAGTTGTAGATTTGCTTGAATATTTTGAGGCTCTATTTTAAGATATTCATGAAGTTGAACGCTTGCTTCTTTTGCATTACTATATATGTTTTTTTCAAAAAAACGTTGAATGATTTCCCTGTAGATTATCTTCTTAGCTTCATTACTCTGTTCATATTTTTTTAGTGCTTTTTCAAAGTGCTTGTTATTTAATAGGCTATTAAATGTAATGGGTACGAGGGTTTTTTTAGTGCTACTGTTAGACTCTTTAAAGAGATGCTTTTGAGGGCTTGTTATGATGGTCTTAGAAAGATTAAAATCTTCTCTTAAGATTTGAGGAGGATTGAGTGAAATAAAAAATGCGTGAAAGTTCCAACCAATTAAGATACCTGCTATCAATGCTAAGATTATATTAAACATAATGTTTCCTATTAAAATTAAAATTTTATAAATTATTTATATTGTTTCTATTTTATTTTATCTAAAAACTCTTAGAATTCTCTCATCACGCTATTATGAAAATATGGGTAAAATTCATCAGAAATATTACAATTATAAGGTAAACAAATGACAGGATACATGCTTTTTTCTGGTACAGCTAATGAAGAACTTGCACAGGAGGTATCAAAATACCTTGACCAACCACTCTCAAAGGCAAAAATTACAAAGTTCTCAGACAATGAGATTAATGTTAAAATTGAAGAGAGTGTTCGTGGTAAAGATGTGTTTATTATTCAACCAACCTCAGCACCAGCAAACTTCAATTTAATGGAACTACTTATTATGGTGGATGCACTTAAACGTTCATCAGCAAGGTCTATTACAGCTGTTGTGCCTTATTATGGATATGCAAGACAAGATAGAAAAGCTGAACCAAGAGTTCCTATTACAGCAAAACTTGTGGCAAATCTTATGGAGACAGCAGGAATTACTAGAGTAGTAACTGTGGATTTACATGCTTCTCAGATTCAAGGGTTTTTTGATATTCCTGTGGATAATCTTTATGGTGCGGTACTTTTTAATGATTATGTAAAGGCTAAAAATCTTAAAAATCCAATTGTTGCAAGTCCTGATATTGGTGGAGTCGCACGGGCAAGATATTTTGCAAAGACTATGGGTTTAGATATGGTTATTGTTGATAAAAGACGTGAAAAAGCCAATGAGTCAGAGGTTATGAATATTATTGGAAATGTTGAGGGTAAAGATGTCATTATGATTGATGATATGATTGACACAGCAGGAACCATGGTAAAAGCAGCAGCAGCACTTAAAAATCTTGGAGCAACCTCGGTTATGGCATGTTGTACACACCCTGTTCTTTCTGGACCTGCATTTGACCGTATTCAAAATGGCGAGTTAGATGAGTTAGTAGTAACAAATACCATTCCTATTAAAAATAATACTTGTGATAAAATAAAAGTACTCTCAACAGCTAAGATGCTAGGAGAAGTTATTAGACGAGTTTATAATAATGAAAGTGTTAATTCACTGTTTGAGACAAACTAATGGCAGAAAAGAACGTACCTCAGTCTAATATTAGAAACTTCTCTATTATTGCTCATATTGACCATGGTAAATCTACACTTGCAGATAGAATTATTCAAGAGTGTAACGCTGTGTCCGACCGTAAAATGTCGGCACAAGTTATGGATACAATGGATATTGAAAAAGAGCGTGGTATTACGATTAAAGCTCAGTCTGTTCGTTTGGATTATATCAATAAAGATGGCGAACACTACATTCTAAATCTCATTGACACCCCAGGTCACGTTGATTTCTCTTATGAAGTTAGCCGTTCATTGGCTTCTTCTGAAGGTGCTTTACTTATTATTGACGCTGCCCAAGGTGTTGAGGCTCAAACTATTGCCAACGTTTATATCGCTTTAGATAATGATTTGACCTTAGTTCCTGTAGTCAATAAAATAGATTTACCAGCAGCTGACCCCGATAAAGTGTTGATGGAGGTTGAAGATGCAATTGGTTTAGATTGTACAGAACACTCTTTGGTCTCTGCAAAAACAGGATTGGGTGTTCCTGAATTGATTGATGCA
>CAYPCV010000108.1:0-6949 GCA_964409295.1 uncultured Sulfurovum sp. | reverse complement strand
ACAAATATATTATCAATATTACTTCTATTAATCGACTTAAAACTACTATAAATTTTTTTAGCATAAAAAATTTTATCTACTATCTTAAGAGGTAATAAGAGGAACTGCACACTATCCCACTCATAAAAACTAACCATTTTTTTCATTTTCAATAGTAAACATTGTAAAAAAAGTATAATTTATAGGCTTTAATTTATAAAATAAAACGCGATAAAGCACTCTTCTCATATTGACCTTAAAAGATGAGTTTTCTATCTCTTTATGATAATTTAGTTGAGCAAGTCCATCATCAAGCAGATAAACATCTCTACTTTTTAAACTATTTACAATATGATTAACATGGTCACTTCGATATTCGCCTACAAATATATTATCAATATTACTTCTATTAATCGACTTAAAACTACTATAAATTTTTTTAGCATAAAAAATTTTATCTACTATCTTAAGAGGTAATAAGAGGAACTGCACACTATCCCACTCATAAAAATTAACCATTTTTTTCATTTGGGCTAACTGTCTTTCATTTCCTGTGTGCAAAACTATCAAGATATTATTAGTCGTTTTGAAATGTTCCACAGCCTCAATTGCATTCATTATATGAAGAGGAGCAACAACAATAAAAATATTAGATTTCATTATCAAGACCTTCTATAAAGAGACGTGCAATATCAAAATCAATCTTCTCATCAATATCAATTGAACACTCTCGACTCATCACATATGCAAAGATATTCTCTTTTAGAAGAAAGCTCTTCTCTTCTAAAAGTTTGTCTGTTTTACAGATATAAATAGCCCCATTGAGTCGATAATATCTCTCTAAATCTTGACTTCTTTTATTTAAAATCTCATCTCTTAAAAAACCTTCCATAGATAAGGAATCATCTAAGTTATTTGACCATAACGGAGAGTGTTCCATCTCACAAACGCTCACAATAGCATCTGCATTTTTTTCATCTAATAATTTTATTGCCTCTTCTATATGTTTAGTGCTTCGTAAGGGAGAGGTAGGTTGAAGCAAAACTATATAATCATACTTTTTATCAAAGTTTTCAATCGTATGCTTAATGGTATCAAACGTTGTTGCCGTATCATTGGCTAAAAATTCAGGTCTTTTTATTATCTTTGCATTATACCCTTTAGCTATATCTAAAATCTCATAATTATCACTAGAAACTACCACAGTATCAATATAATCACTTTTTAATCCAGCCTCAATACTATATGAAATTAAAGGCTTACCATTTAACTCCAATATATTCTTTTTAGGTAATCGTTTACTCCCTCCTCGTGCAGGGATAATAGCTAAAAAAGTAGAATTCTTATGCATTAAAATACCTCGTGATATTCATCATTAGCTTTCTTAAACTCTTCTAATCGACCAATATCCATCCAGTACTCTCGAATAGGAAAAGAGATACTTTTCATATTTTTAGAAATAATCTTTTCAAAAAGAGTAGGCATGTCATAATACTCATTATTAGGAATAAGATTCAACACTTGACTATCCAAAATATATACTCCACCACTTACAAAAAAATGATGGGTTGGTTTCTCTTCTATCCCAATAATATCTTTTCCTTCCACATTAACTACTCCATAAGGTACTTGAAAATCGTAAGCTCTTACCCCCATTGTAGCAATAGAGTGATTGTTTAGATGATACTCCATCATTGTCTCAAAATTCAAATTGGTTAAGAGGTCTCCATTCATAACAAAAAATGCTTCATTAAGCTTTTCTCTCATTAAACTTAATGCTCCTGCTGTTCCCATACGTTTATCTTCATGAATGTATTCAATATGAACCCCAAAATCAGACCCATTACCAAAATAGGACTCTATAACTTCTGCCTTATAACTCACACTCAATATAATATTGGTAAAGCCATGTTTCTTAAAATTTAAAATAATGGTTTCCAAAATAGGTTTATCTCCTACTTTTAACATTGGTTTAGGGGTGTGGTCGGTTAAAGGGCGTAAACGCGTTCCCAATCCTCCAACCATTAAAACAACTCTATTGGGTCTAGATTCTGATTTTAGAAGAGTATCTACCTCTTCGATTCCTACCAAAACACCATCATCATCGACAATGGGTATTTGATATATATTTTTAGCCAAAGCGACTTCTAAAATCTTCTCTTTACTGTCTGTTACTTTACACATAGTAGGCGTTCTAAAAATAACGCTCTCTATTGAATCGGAAAGGGAAAGATTATTAAGTAATCCTCTTCGTATATCCCCATCGGTCAAAGTACCAATCAATTTTTTTTTATCATCTACAATTAAAGCTATTCTCATTGCACCTAAATCAATAGTGATTAGAGCCTCTTTGATAGTAGCATTAGCTGTTAATAATATATTGTTATAACTTTTCATCTTCTACCTTCAAATCATAAAATTGTTTTTTCAAGATATCTTCTAAAAGAATATCTTTTAGAGTATTTTTTATTTTAAGACTCGCTCCACCATTACCATAAGGATTTTGACTGTTCATAAGCTTCTCTTTAAATCCTTTAGAATACAATAGAGCAAAGCTCTTCTGAATAGATTCATAATCACTATCACAATCAATCACACTATCAGCCATAATACGACCTTTTTGTCTATCGCCAATATTAATTGTTCCTATTTTAAAAGAGGGAGCTTCTGCTAATCCACTAGAGCTGTTTCCTACCATTGCATCAACATATTGTAAAGCACTTAAATATCTAAGTTGCCCTAAAGATGTAAAACAACATGATTTATGACTATTTTCAGACACATATTTATCTATCATACTATTAATAATTCGACCATCTGTATCAGAGTTTGCTTTTGTAAAAATAATGTGCGTCTCTTCTAACTCATTTACCACATCAAGCAAAATTTGAAACTGCTCTTTTGCTGTAGACTCTTCTAAAGTAACAGGATGAAAAGTGACTAGAATATTTTTTCTATTTAACTTAAAATCTATCGAATTTTCAAACTCATTTCTAGATAAAAGTTTAAGCTTTTTAATATTGTCTATTCCTAAACCACCCACATTAAAAACTCTACTAGGATGCTCTCCTAACTGAATAACTCTCTTTTTATACTCTTCTGTAGCTGTAAAGTGTAGATGACTCATCTTGGTAATCGAATGTCTTATTGACTCATCAAAAGCTCCCTCTGTTGTTTCGCCACCATGTAGATGTGCTATAGGAATATTGGCAATCATAGCTGAACTTACAGCCGAAAATATCTCATATCGGTCTCCAAGTACTACTAATACATCAGGATTTAACTCCTCATACGCTTCAGCAAAAGAGATTTGAGCCAAGCCCATAGATTTAGAGATTCCAATAGCTGTATCAGAAGAGAGAAGCATCTCTATCTTTTTATCTATCTTAAACTCTTTTTCAATATCTTTATAAGTCAATCCAAATTCGGGACTTAAATGCATTCCTGTAACAATAAGTTGAAGTTCCAAATCATGCTCTTCTTGAATCTCTTTCATAAGCCAATAGAGCAATCCATACTCAGCACGCGTTCCTGTGACAACACATATTTTTTTCATACTCATATTAACTCATCAATCTCATAATCTTTAGTGGCTACTGTACCTATAACTTCATCCCATCTCATAGGATTTATTCCTGTACCTGGTCGTTTAATTGCTAAATTATTCATAGAGAGAAGCTCTCCTTTTTTAATAAAAGAAGAGGCAACAATCGATTTTCGTGCTATCGCAATATTTGGAGTTTCACTTTTAGTTGGTTTTTTAACCGATGAACCCAAAGCTTTTTCTATATTTCTAATTGCTTTTACCATTTCAATCAGTTCAGAAGGTTCTAACGAAGCTTTATGGTCGGGGCCTTCTAGTGTTTTATCTAAAGTAAAATGTTTCTCTATAACCGTTGCACCCATTGCAACCGATGCAATGTCTACTTCTATTCCTAAAGTATGGTCACTATAGCCATACGCCACATCAAAGGTATTTCCGATGGTTACCATAGCTCTTAAATTTACATCTTCCATCGGTGTTGGGTACATAGTGTTGGCATGAAGAACTGTTATCTTTTCTTTTAAAGTTCCTGCCTCAATTAGGACATCTAATGCATCTTCTATCTCTCCAATATTTGCCATACCTGTTGAAAGAATAACCTCTTTTGCTAAAGACCCTATTTTCCGTAAATATGGAAGATTTGTAATCTCTCCACTGGGTATTTTAAAAATATTTAACTTTAAATTATCTAATAACTCAATACTATCCAAATCAAAAGGTGTCGATAAAAACATAATATTTTTAGAAGCACAATAAGAGATAAGCTCATAATGTGTATCTATATCCAATTCTAACTTTTTTATCATCTCAAACTGAGACTCTTTTGCATCTGTAGTCTCTTTTTGATAATCAGCTTTTTGGGCATTTTTAGAGACCAAATTTTCACTCTTAAAGGTTTGAAACTTAACAGCATCTACCCCTGCTTCACTGGCAATATCAATCAGCTTTTTAGCCAACTCAATAGAACCATTATGGTTAACCCCTGCTTCTGCTATAATAAAAACACTCATTTTATAAGACTCCCTGCTTTAATGAATCCATCAATCTCAATATACTCTTTAGAAGTGCTATTACTTCCTAAAAAACTATTACTTTTTATAATCACTCCTCCATTGACAACCGTAGCAGTAGAGATATGACAATGGTTGCCAATAGTTACATCATGTTCAATAAGAGATTTACTATTAATAATACAATTTAAACCAATGTTAGCCTCTGCATTAACTAAAGCATGGTGCATAATAACCGTGCCTTCTGCACAGGAAGCATGTTTTGAGACATATGCTAAAGGAGAGATAATCACAGGTAAGGTATAACCAATCTCCTTTAAGAGATTAAAGAGTTTTACACGCAAAGTATTAGATTTTATCTGTCCAATAGTTACAATTGCATAATTATATTCTTTAAATAAAGCCGTTAAATCATCATCACAGCCAATAACCTTATAGCCTAAAACTTTTTGACCAACAAGCTCTTCTCTATCGATGATTCCAGCAATTTCATATTTACCTTCTTGTTCAATCACATCAATAACCGATTTACAATGACCACCACCACCAATAAGAAGGATTTTTTCCATTATAGCACTACCGAACTAGAGATATTCACAACCCTATCTTCCAACCACTCGGCATTAGAAAGGTCTCCACATTGTGCATCTTTAAACATATCTAACTTATTCATAAGTCTCCATATAGAACGTGTCATTATTCCATTGTCATTGGTATATTTTAAAAATTCATCTCTAGTTTTTCTATCTTTTAAAATAACTGCATTAAGCCAGTAGTTAGATGTAGCATTTTTAGGTTCAGTGATAAACTCTATATCAGAGTTTTCAAAAAAAGAGATATACTTTTCTGCTAACTCTCTCTGTTTTTCAATAAAGATAGGCAGACTCTCCATCTGTGCTACACCTAGAGCAGAAGCTAAATTTGTTAATCTATAGTTATATCCCACTTCATCATGAATATACTCATAAGGATGAGGAACTTTTGCTGTAGTTGTTATATGCTTGGCTCTTTTTGCCAATGCCTCATCATCTGTAACAATCATTCCACCACCACCTGTAGTTATAATCTTATTGCCATTAAATGAGAATATACCAACTTTTCCAAATGTTCCTGTATGTTGTCCTTTATAATATGAACCCAAACTTTCAGCAGAATCCTCAACTACGGCAATATTATATCTATTACAGATTTCTACTATCTTATCTATTTTACAAGGATGACCAAATGTGTGCATTGGAACACAGGCTTTAATTACTTTTTTTGTTGATTTATTAATACACTCATTTTTTTCATTAATAAAGCTATTTTCTTCTAAAAACTCTTCTAATTTTTTAGCTGACAGACCTAAAGTATCTCTATCTACATCTACAAATATCGGTTGTGCATTACAATAGGCAATGGCATTAGCAGTCGCAATAAAGGTTAATGGTTGAGTAATAACTTCAGTGTTTTTATCAACCCCTACAAGCTTTAAGCCAATATGCAGAGCAGAAGTTCCATTAGATGTGGCAATAGCATACTTTGCCCCTACAAACTTAGCCATCATCTCTTCAAATTGAGTCACATACTTTCCAACACTAGAGACAAAAGTAGAGTCTATCGCCTCATTTATATATTTTTTCTCATTACCAATAAATTTTGGTTCATGAAGAGGTAGAAAATTTTTGCTACCATAAGTTTCTTGTATAAAATCTACAATATTTTGATACATCATTACATCTTCCCATCTAAATATTTACCTGTCTCTTTATGTCCAAAATCAGGTATCATTTTAAAGAACTCTTCAACAATTTCCTCTTTATTCCAAGAGAGATTTTCTTTAAAGTTCATAATGGTCTTCTCAAAATTATTTAAAAGTGCCTCATCAAAGTCAGCCTCATTTTTAATAACACCTAAATTACTAAATCGTTCCATATCTAAAGTTTCATTATTAGTAAAAAACTCTTCAAAATCTTTCTCTCCTGTGGTATCACTAGAGGTAAAAAGACAAGGGTATTTACCCTCTTTTGGCAGAATTTTAGCCAAGGTTCTTGCCTCATCTTCATCTCTACATAGATAAGGCTCGTACCCTAAATTTTCTAAATATTTAATGGCAATATCAGCAAAAGAGATTAAGTGTAAATTTTCACTAAGTTTTGGAAAAAATATATCTCTATTCTCCCCAAATATACAACTCATCAAACAGAGTTCCCCACTCTCTTGTGGGGTTACAAAATATCGTTTTATATCATTAGGAGCAACAATCGGTTGCTGTTTTTGGATTCGTTGATTAAATCCATGCAACAAAGAGCCATCAGAGAAAGCTACATTGGCAAATCGTGCCATAGAGACATTCATATTGAGTGAATTTCTATGAACAAACATCTCCATAATTCGCTTACTTGCACCCATCATATTGACAGGATTAGCAGCTTTA
>CAYPCV010000107.1:0-13966 GCA_964409295.1 uncultured Sulfurovum sp. | reverse complement strand
CTTATTGAATATTTTTTAATGAGACAGGAGAAACTAACAGAGTTAAAGAAGCAGACTAAACTGCTTGAAGAGCTTGTTGCTCAAAATAGGTCATGATAGCCTACGCTATTACTGACCCTTCAACCTTAAATTTTAATCACTTAAAATCGGATATAAAACGTTTTGCTGATAAAGCAACAATGATTGTCTATCGAGATAAATCAACACTAAATTATATACAAAATGCAGAGAGATTTATTAACGAAGCAAAAAAATACTCTTTTTCTAAAATACTTTTACATTCAGATTATCGTTTAGCATATAGCTTAAATGCTGATGGTGTTCATTTAACCTCAACACAATTTGCTGATATAAAAAAAGCAAAGGCTTTAGGACTTTTTGTAATCGTGAGTACTCACAGTTTAGAGGAAGCCCTAAAGGCTCAAAAATTTGGTGCAGATATGATAACCTTTAGTCCACTCTTTATTACACCCAATAAAGGAGAGCCAAAAGGAGTAGAAGAGCTTAATATAGTAGCTTCAAAGCTCTCTATTCCTCTTATTGCTTTGGGGGGTATTATTTCAGAGAAACAGCTCTTGTTGTGTCGACAAAGCAAAGCTAAAGGCTTTGCTTCTATTCGTTGGTTTGCTTAGTGTTTTAGGTTTTCTATTTTTTCTTGGTATGCCTTTACTTTCTCTTCAAATGTCTCTAGCTCTATCTCTTCTTGAATATTTTCTTTCTCTATCTGTTTTAATCGTTTATTAATATCTTCAAGTGTTACTATTCTTGCCTGAGAAGAACTTTGCACTTGTTCGGATTGTGGTAATAGAAGAATAGGCTCTTCTTTAATATTTAATAGTTTTTCTAACTTAGCTTCTTCATCTTGAGTTAAATTATTATCGGCATAACTTAAATTGGATAGAATTATTAAGTTAAGCACTATTATTGAAACTGTATATTTATTCATACTAAACTCTTTATATCTTAAATTTTCCAAGTTTTATGTTTGGAATAGTATATTTTAACATTTTTTATACTTATTATAAATTTAATTTTAACGATTAATCCAGTAGAAATTGTGAAGTAATAGCTGAATTATAGATAAAAATAGGAAATAAATTTTGATAAAACAAAGAGAATGGGTATAAATAGAAGGGTACTCAACAGAATAAGTGTCGTAACAACCTTGGGTTTACAATCATATAAAGAAGCCAAGTTAATATTGGCAACGGCCAATGGAACCATCATCTCCATTATAATAATGCCTTGAACAAAAAGTGATAGCTCTGTAAAACTAAGAATAATAATCGAAGCCAAGGGAATTAGGATAAATTTTTGTGACATAACGCTTATAAAAATAGATTTCTTAATAGAGGTTATTTGTATGCCATAGAGGAATGTTCCCAATAAAAAAAGTTGTAATACAATACCTGCATAGGCTCCCATTTTAAAAAACTCTTGAATTTGTACGGGAATCTCAACACCATTAATATTAACAAGTATAGCAATAATAGATGCAGGCATAATAGGAATTTTAATAATATTTAAAAGAGATTTTTTAATAGAAAATGAACCCCTAGAGTAGATATAGACACCTAAAATATAGACCACAAAGACATTGGCTATATTTATGAGTGTGGTGTAGATAACCGACTCCATACCAAAGAGAGCAATCCCCAAAGGAATACCTATATTTCCAGTGTTTCCTACAAACCCTGCTATGTTTATAATGGCTCGCTCTTTGGGGTCTTTGATAAGTTTTTTGCTCAAAACTAGTGTGGGGATAAGCAGTATAAAAATAATAGCTATGTAGTAGAGTGGCACAACAAAGTGTTCTGATGATAGGTTAGCTGTAGAGAATCCCCATACTGTTACAAAACCTTGTAAAAAATAGACTGAAAAGAGTGTTAATGTTTTAGAGTCCATCTCCTCTTTAAAGATACGTTTGGCAATATAGCCCAAAAGTATAAAAATATAGACAAAAATAATCGAAAGTAGGGTTTCAAACATAGAGGGTAGACCTAATTTTTAAAGAAATCATACTATAATCTTGTTAAAAAATAAAGGTATTTCTTGGAAGATACATTAACAAATCTTAGTACTTGGGGCTATTTAGCTTTAGCATTTTTCTCTTTTGGTGGTTCTCTTATTGTGGTGGCAGCAGCAGGAGTCTTATCCTTTATGGGAGAGATGAACCTAATTGTTTCACTGCTTATTGCTACTGTTTTTAATTTTATAGGAGATATGTTTCTATTCTATTTGGGAAAATATCATAAAGAGGATATTAAACCATATTTTGAAAAGCATAAACGTAAAATTGCTCTCTCTACACTTATATTACGAAAGTATGGAGTGTGGGCGATTTTTATTCAAAAATTTCTTTATGGAATTAAAACATTGATTCCTATCTCAATGGCACTCTCTCGTTATGATTTTAAGAAATTTGGATTTTATAATGCCTTGGCATCACCTTTCTTTGTTGTGGTTATTATGTTAAGTGCCTTCTATGCAGGCGATACGATTAAAGCTCTTTTTGAGAGTTTTAAAGAGTATCCATGGGTTCCATTTGTAGTGTTGGCATCTATTATTGCTATTCTTTGGTACGGAATGGAACATCTTACAAAAAGGAGATAAATAGCATGAAATTACCTACAATTATACTGCTTCGCCACGGTCAAACTCTTTGGAATCTAGAGGGGCGTTATCAAGGGCAGTTAAACTCTGATTTAACCGACTTAGGAAAAGAACAGGCAAAAGAGAATGCCTTGAAAATAGCAAAACTTATCGGCTTTAGCCCCAAAAAAAACTCTTTTAAATTTTTTTCCTCTCCTTTAGGAAGGGCAAAAGAGACAGCATATATTATCTGTGATACTTTAGGGTTAGATAGAGATAGTGTTCTTTTTGACTCTAATATTCAAGAGGTTAATTATGGAATATTTGAAGGAAAAACAAAGGAGTTTTGTAAAACAACTTATGCCAAAGAGTTTAAAGAGCGAGAAGAAAATAAATGGTCATATGTTTTAAAAGATGGAGGAGAATCCTATGAGATGGTTACAGAACGAATTCATCTTTGGTTAGAACGTGTCAAAGATGAAGAGATAGTTGTTTTGGTAGCTCATGAGATGGTTAATCGTGCGTTACGAGGAATTTACTGTTCATATGATAAAGAAAGCATGTTAAAGTTACGACAAAAGAATGATATTGTCTTAAAACTTGAAAAAACTCAAGAGAGTTTAGTTGAGTAAAACTCTTTTTAATCTCCGAAAAATAGAGATTTTAAAAAAGATTCAAGAAAAATTAAAATAATTTGGGTATAATCCACTCAAATTATGCTTACACAAATCCACTACACTATCTAAACAAGGAGTCCTACTCTTGGCTGCAAAAGACATCAATAAAAAATTAGACGAAATATTTAAAAGTTCTAAAAAAGGCGATTTTCTTACTTTTGAAAATATTGCAAAAGAGTTTGAAAAACAACCAACTCTTGTACAATCGCGTAAAATATTTAAACTTTCCAAGGACCATAAAGTAGAGTTGGTTAGCTCCTCGGAGTATGCAAAACACCTCTCTGCTATCGAGAAAAAAAGAAGGGCATTAGCTCGAGAAAAACAAGCACTTGACGCAGATGAAGAGGGTTTTGATTTCTTAAAAGAGAAAGAACTTTTGGAGTGGAGTCGTTCAGATAGCCCTGTTCGGATGTATCTTCGTGAAATGGGAAAAATTCCACTTTTAACCAAAGATGAAGAGATTTATCTAAGTCGTGAGATTGAAGCAGGAGAAGATGTCATTTTAGATGCTATCTGTTCCGTTCCCTATCTTATTGACTATATTTTAAACTATAAAGAGCCTTTACTTAACCGAGAGCGACGTGTAAAAGAGTTGTTTAAAAGTTTTGAAGATGAAAAAGAGAGTGCTGATGATAAAGCTGAAGAGACGGCTGAAGAAGCAACTTCAAAAGCTGAAAAAGGTGCTAATAAACGTGTAAAACAAGTTGTTTCATCATTTAAAGCATTAGATAAGGCTAAAAAAGATTGGTTAAAAAATCATGAAGAGCTAGAGTCTATTTTAGAGAGCGATGAAGCTGACGATAAAAAACTTCATGAGCAGATGAAAGTTGCCTTTAAAAAGCAACAGGTAAAACAAGCATTGATTGATTTAGGGCCAACTTCTAAATTGATTAATGAGCTTGTTAAAGCGATGGAAACAGCTCTTAAGAGTGATGATGGTTTTGATAAAGAGTTAAAAAGATTGGAGTACAAACTTCCACTTTTTAATGATACTTTAAAAGCCAACCACCAAGAAATTCTAGGTAATATCTTAGAGATGGACAAAGAAGATATTAGCGATGCTGTACCCGAAACAACAATGGTTAGTACCTATGTTGAGATTAAAAAACTTTTTGAAACACGAGAAGCGAGTAAAGACAGTTTTGACCTAGACCCTGAAAAACTAGAAGAGATTCTAGGGCAGATTCGCCGTGGTAAACACCGTTCTGAAATTGCAAAAACAAGAATGGCAAAATCAAATTTACGTTTGGTTGTCTCTATTGCAAAGCGTTACACCAACCGTGGTTTACCGTTCTTGGATTTGATTCAAGAGGGAAATATTGGTCTAATGAAAGCTGTTGATAAGTTTGAATACCAAAAGGGTTATAAGTTTTCTACTTATGCTACATGGTGGATTCGTCAAGCAATTTCACGAGCCATTGCTGACCAAGCACGGACAATTCGTATACCAATTCATATGATTGAGACCATTAACCGAATCAATAAAATTATTCGTAAAAACCTTCAAGAGACAGGAAAAGAGCCTGATTTAGATACCATTGCTAGAGAGGTCGGTCTTTCGGTTGACAAGGTTAAAAATGTCATTAAAATTACCAAAGAGCCTGTAAGTCTTGAGACTCCTGTTGGAGATGAAGATGATGGACGATTTGGAGATTTTATTGAAGATAAAACAACAATTAGCCCATCGGATGCAATTTTAAAAGATGATTTAAACAATCAGATTGATGAAGTACTTGACCAGTTAAATGAGAGAGAAAAAGCCGTTATACGAATGCGTTTTGGTCTCTTAAAAGATGAGAGTGATAGAACACTTGAAGAGATTGGAAAAGAGCTTTCTGTAACTAGAGAGCGTGTACGACAGATAGAGTCATCTGCGATTAAAAAACTAAAACACCCAAGAGTGGGGCGTAAACTTAAAAACTATATAGAGGGGTAAAATCCCTCTTGTCTTCAAGAAGAGTTGCTTAAACGCAAACTTCTTGTTTGAACTTCTCTTGATTTATCTTTTTAATGAGTTTAAGAGAAAGCTCTCCATAACGTATCTCATCCATATCAAGCTTTGTTAATAGCTCTTCTATAGGCTCATCATAAGCCCATGTCTTTAAAATTTTAAACTCTTTTTTTGTCAACTTTACTTTTAAAACTTTAGAGAGTTCTTTTTCGTCTTTTAGTGGATTTACTAAAATTCTTATATGCTTTTCTAGCTCATCCATTAATGGTGTTTTATCTATCATTTATCGTTCTCTTTCATATTTAGTATATTCTTTATCTATTTTTTCTTGCATGGTCTTTTGTAGTTGTGAGTACCAGTTTTTATCTTCGCTATTTACAGTAAAGGTCTCTAGGTAGCTAATATGAACGGTGGCAGAGTGTGCCGTTTTATTATGTTCATTGAGTAATAATTTACTGTTTGTGATAATAATAGGTTGTATCGACAAGCTTAGTTTATTCGAGATAATGCGTGTACCACCTTTAAAGTTAAGAAGCTCTTGATTGGCTGTTCGTGTCCCTTCTGGAAAAATAGCAATAACCCTGCTAGTCTCTTTGGTCTCTTTTGCATCACGCAAGAGTTTAATAAGCCCACTTTTATTCTCTCTATCGACTTCTATCATTTTTGGTAATTTTAGAAGATACCCAAACCATGGAGCATCAAAAAGTTGTTTTTTTGCTACCCATCTTAAATCAGTATTTTCGGCTGCTTCTATGGAGATAATATCAATAATTCCTTGGTGATTCATCACAAACATATCTGCCGAGTTATCTCTGACTCCATGAGTACTAATCTTGCCACCTAAGAAAAAGATAATAACAGCATTCCAGTAGTGAAGAATATCACTTTTTTTTTGTTTGAATAGCATCATTAATGGAACCATGATTCCTGCTGCAATAAAGGAAATTATCGCTGCACCATAGTAAAATCTAATTTTGGCAAAGATCTTCATTTTTTATCCATCCTGTTGTTCCATTACTGTATTTGATTTTTACGAACTCATCACGTTCTGCTAATTTGGTTGTTGTAAACTTTTTATCAATATGAATAATGGTTGTACTTGTTGATGTTGGTACAATGTAGAGTGGCGAACCCTCTTTAATACAAATGGTTGCAAGTGCCGTATAAAATGTCAAAAGAATAGCTGCTGAAACAACGGATAAGACCAAATAGAAGAAGTCACGTTTCCAAAGAAAAAGTAATAAAAAGAGGGTGCTTAAAATAGTTAAAGTATATTTTTTAAGTGCTTCAAAACTGTCATCTTTTGGATTTAAGTCTGTCTGTGCTGCTACTGTTCCATCATGAATTTTAATGTTTATAGTTTTCTCTACAAAGGTTTCCTTTATAGTATCAAAATAGGTAAAGGTTAACTTCTTTTGTTTGGCAGGTAGTACAATGTAGTAATCTATCTCCATTTTAGAACCAATACGTTTTGCATTTTCAACACCATCTTTTAGTGCCGATGGGATGTAAATATCTTCTAAATTTGCATCATGTGCTTCCAAAGAGATAGCAATAAGGTTTGTCTCTCCATCAAAAATAGATACTTGATGATTTTTAACTTTTAGACCAGAGGCAATCACTCCCGAAAAGTTTTTAGCTTTGGGGAGTTTTTTTACAGGTATTTTCACCCCATCAAGTACTTTTTTAACTCCATTAAGTGTAACGGTTATTCTAGGAATAATAAAAAGTCTATCGGTAGTTTTAAAATAAAAAGTATAAAAAGTTTTTGTTTCATTTTTTATAATTTCAGGCTTTTTTAAAACAGGAGTCTCTTCTCCTAAAAAATCAAAGTGTATTGGTGCATTTTGAACAGAAGAGGTTACTAAAAAGCTTATAGGGAAAATCTGTTTCTCATAAACTTTTTTAGGAACATAAGAGAACGCTATATCATCGGCATGAAGTAGCGAAAAAAATGTTGAGAAAAAGAGGACAATAAGTAAAAAATACGATTTTGTACTTTGCATTAAGCGATTAGTCCCTCTAACATCTTTATACCATCATCTGAACCCAAGATACTTTCTAAAGCACGCTCTGGGTGTGGCATGAGTCCAAATACATTTTTATTTTTATTACAAATACCTGCAATGGAAGTAACAGAACCATTTACAACAACAGCTTGTGCTTTTTCATCACAGTAGCGTAGTAAAATTTGTTCATTAGCTTCCAACTCATTGTAGCCCTCTTCATCAATATAGTAGTTACCGTCTGCATGAGCAATAGGAATATTGACTACTTCATCTTTTTCACATTTTTGTAAAAAAATATTCGAGTTATTAACCACACTAAGTGTTTGAAACTTAGAAATAAAATGAAGTCCAATATTTCTTTTTAATGCACCAGGTAACAGACCCACTTCAGTTAAAATCTGAAAACCATTACAGATACCTAAGACTTTTCCCCCATTATTTGCAAACTCAATTACACTATTCATAATAGGAGAGAATTGAGCAATAGCACCAGAGCGTAAGTAGTCTCCATAAGAGAAACCCCCTGGTACAACTATTAAATCAGTATTTTCAGGAAGTGCAGTCTCTTTATGCCATACAATGGTTGTGCTACATCCAAGTTTTTCAAATGCATACTTGGTATCTAAATCACAGTTGGTTCCTGGAAATTGTAATACAGCTATATGTTTCATTATACCAACTCGATAGTATAATCTTCGATTACCGTATTGGCTAAAATATCTTCAGCCATTTGTTCAACTTCTTTCATTGCATCTTCTTTATTATCTGAAGTAAGTTTTAAAACAATCTGTTTTCCCATACGAACATCTTCAACACCATCAAAATTCATTGCATCAAGAGCATGATGAATCGCTTTACCTTGAGGGTCAAGAACACCTTCTTTTAAAAATATATTTACAATTGCAGTCATTATTTTACTTCTCCTAAAATTCTATTCAGTACTTCTTCATACGCTACTTTAAGTCCACCTAGACCTTTTCTAAATCGGTCTTTGTCCATGCTTTCGCCTGTATTGGCATCCCAAAATCTAAAATTATCAGGGCTTAACTCATCAATCAGAATAATATTTCCATCTGTATCTCGACCAAACTCTAATTTAAAGTCAACAACAGTCATCTCTTTATCTGCAAAAAACTCTTGCATAATAGTGTTGATTCTTCTTGCCATAAAGCGAATGTAGTCTAACTCATCTGCACTGTTTACCAGTTCTAAAATAAGACAATGTTGGTCATTTAGTTTTGGGTCACCTAGTTCGTCGTCTTTGTAATCAAACTCTACTAATGTAAATGGAAGTACTTTCCCATCTTCAATTCCAAGGTTACGGCTAAGAGAACCTGTTGCAATATTTCTTACGATTACTTCAATAAGAATCACGTCACATTTTTTATGCAACATATTATTCTCATTCAACATCTCTACAAAGTGTGTTGGAACACCTTTTGCATGAAGTACTTTAAAAAGTTCTGTAGAAATTTTATTATTTAACGCACCTTTTCCCTCTTCACTTGACTTTTTTTCACCATTGAATGCTGTTAAATCATCTTTAAACTCTGAAATAAGAAGTTTATCGTCTTCGGTATACCAGATTTTTTTTGCTTTACCTTCATAAAGTAATGCTGTTTTTTCCATTTTTATCGTGTCCTTATATGTTGTTTGTAATCATCAGTGCTTTTAGAATATCAACGGCACTTTTTAGTTGAGCATCTTTATACATTTGCTCTTCTGTAATAATGGTTTTATCTTCATTTTTATCTCTCTTCTCAGAAATACCATCTACTTTTTCAAGTTCACTCTCAAGGTGTTTTTGTAAATCTTTCTCTTTAATAGAGATACCCTCTTCAGCTTTTTTAATCTCTCCATAAGAGACTTCAACATCAGGGCTTACACCCACTGCTTGAATGGTTCTTCCACTTGGTAGGTAATAACGTGCAATGGTTAAACGCAATGCCTCATCTTGGCTGATTGGCATAACCACTTGTACAGAACCTTTTCCAAATGTCTTTTTTCCTACAATGACAGCACGTTTATGGTCTTGTAATGCACCCGAGACAATTTCACTCGCAGAGGCCGAACCACCATTTACTAAAATAACAAGAGGCGTTGTAGTATCACTCTCCTCACTGGTAGCATTGTAGATAAGATTCTCTTCAGGAATTTTACCTTTTTGGCTTACAATCGCTCCCTCTTTAACAAACATATCCACAACACCAATGGCTTGATTCAAAAGTCCACCTGGATTATTTCTAAGGTCAAGAATAATTCCTTTTCGCCCACTGTGCTTTTTGATTGCTTTTTTCATTCCTTCGACTACTTTTTGGTCAAAAGAGGTTATTCTTAGATATAAAATATCATCGCCAATAGTTTTAGAGTAGACCGACTGAATCTCAATAATATCTCGAATAATTTTTATTTTGAGTGGTTTTGTTTCGCCTTTTCTAACGATGGTTAAAAGAATGGGAGTATTAGGTTTTCCACGCATAAGAGATACAGCTTTATCAATTGTCATTCCGATGGTTGCTTGGTTGTCAATTTTCAGAATAATATCGGCAGCTTTAATACCTGCTTTATCAGCAGGAGTTCCTTCTAATGGAGCAATAACTGTTAATGCTCCATCTTTCATTCCTACTGTAATTCCAAGACCACCAAACTCTCCGTGAGTTTGTACTTGCAACTCTTTGGTCTCTTTCTTATCCATAAACGATGAGTGGGCATCAAGATTTGAGAGCATGCCTTTTAGGGCGTTATTTATTATATCACTGGCATTAATATCATCAACATATTGTTCTTCTATCAGTTGCACAATTTTTGTAAATTTTAGATAAGCTTCTAATTTTGAAGTATGAACACTTTGTTGATCAAAATTGTCAGCTTGGGCAGAGGTTGCAAAGATAAAAGAGGCTGTCACCGTAGAGAGGAAGCCAAATAGTATTGCTTTTTTGTTTTTAATTATCATGTTAGTTATTATTAATCCCATCATTTTTATAAGAGCTATATTTTATCTAAAATTGATAAAAATTTGATGATATTTTAGATATGTTATTTTAGAAATAGGGTAAATAAAGGTGGTTTGCAACTAAAGTCGCATCTCTTTATATAAAATTTTAATATAATACAGAAAATAAATTGATGCAAATAGACTAAAGAATCTTTATGGCATTAAAATAGATATAGAATTTAAAAATTAGGAGATAGGTATGAGTATTTTAGAAAAATTAACACATAAAATGAGTTCGTCAATAGAGTCGGGTCTCTCATTGGCACTACATAATAAAAATCAAGAGGTAGACCCACTTCATATTCTTTGGGCATTATTAACCAATAGCAGTTCGTTATTGCATCAAGCATTTAATAAGATGAATGTTGATAAATCAGCCATAGAGTTAGAAGTAAAAAGTCTTGCTCGTAAATTACCAACGGTTTCATCGGTTACCAAAGAGAGTATTCGTCTTTCGCAAAAAGTAGTAACTTCCTTACAAGAAGCAGAAGGTGTGATGACTGCCAATGGCGATGAATATCTATCGGTAGATACATGGATTATTGCAAATATCTCTTCAGACTTTATTGTTGATACGATGAGTAAATATATAGATTTGTCTGAATTGAAAAAGACTTTAGAGTCTATTCGTGGTGGAAAAACTATTGATTCTCAAAGTGGGGATGAAGCTTTAGAAGCGTTGGAAAAATATGGAATAGACCTTAATCAAAAAGTATTAGATGGAGAGCTAGACCCCGTTATTGGACGTGATGAAGAGGTGCAACGAATGATGCAGATTCTGATTCGTAAAACTAAAAACAACCCGATTCTTATTGGAGAACCTGGAACAGGTAAAACGGCAATTGTTGAAGGATTAGCACAACGAATTGTAGATAAAGAAGTACCATTAAGTTTGCAAAATATGCGTGTTGTCTCATTGGATATGAGTCGATTAATTGCAGGTGCAAAATATAGAGGAGAGTTTGAAGAACGTCTCAAAGCTGTTGTAGATGAGGTTCAAGAACACTCAAATATTATTCTTTTTATTGATGAAATTCATACAATTATAGGGGCAGGTGCAAGTGAAGGAAGTATGGATGCTGCGAATATTTTAAAACCAGCTCTTGCTCGTGGAGAGTTGCATACGATTGGAGCAACAACATTAAAAGAGTACCGTAAATATTTTGAAAAAGATACAGCATTGCAACGACGTTTTCAACCTGTAAAAGTAGAAGAACCTTCAATTAATGAGGCTCTTCAAATTTTACGAGGTATCAAAGAACGGTTGGAATCACACCACAATGTAACCATTACCGATTCGGCATTGGTTTCAGCTGCAAAGCTTAGTGACCGTTACATTACAGACCGTTTTTTACCTGATAAAGCGATAGATTTGATTGATGAAGCAGCAGCTGAATTGAAAATGCAAATCGAGAGCGAACCAACAGACTTGGCTAAAGTAAAGCGAGCCTTATCGACACTCTTAGTCGAAAAAGAAGCATTACGCATGGAAGAGGGCGATAAAAATGCTTCACGACTCTCTGAAATAGAGAAAGAGTTAGCAGATTTAGAAGAGGAGAAGATTTCTCTACAGAGTCAATTCGAGAACGAAAAAGAGGTTTTTAATAATATAGCTGAACTTAAGAGTGAAATTGAAACACTCAAAACAAAAGCAAGCATGTTTGAACGTGAGGGAGATTTTTCAAAAGTAGCCGAGATTACTCATGGTACAATTCCTGCAAAAGAGCAAGAAGTTCAAGCTTTTGAGCATCGTTGGAAAGAGATGATGAGCGAGGGTACACTTCTTAAAAATTCGGTTGATGAAGAGATGATAGCAAGTATTGTAAGTCGTTGGACAGGTATCTCTGTCTCTAAAATGCTTCAAAGTGATAAAGATAAGATACTAAATGTTGAGAAGATTCTAAACAAAGAAGTGATTGGTCAAAATGAAGCATTAAAAGCAGTAGCAAGAGCAATTAAACGTAATAAAGCAGGACTTAGTGATATAAATCGACCGATTGGCTCATTTATGTTTTTAGGGCCAACAGGTGTGGGTAAAACACAGGTGGCGAAGACTTTAGCCAAGTTTTTATTTGATTCTGAAAAAGCTTTAATCCGAATTGATATGAGTGAGTATATGGAGAAACACGCAGCATCACGTTTGGTCGGAGCTCCTCCTGGGTATGTTGGCTATGATGAAGGTGGACAACTAACTGAAGCAGTACGACGTAAGCCATATTCTGTTGTATTATTCGATGAGATAGAAAAAGCTCATCCTGATGTTTTTAACACATTATTACAGGTACTTGATGATGGTCGTCTGACTGATAATAAAGGGGTAACAATAGACTTTAAAAATACCATTATTATCATGACTTCCAATATTGCCTCGGATAAAATTATGGCATTTGAAGATAGAAAAGAGCGAGAGAAGGCTGTTGATGATGAGTTGAAACGACACTTTAAACCAGAGTTTTTGAACCGTTTAGACGATATAGTCATCTTTAACCCACTAGGCTTAGAAGCGATTACTTCAATAGTTGATATACTCTTTGAGTCTATTCAGAAAAAGTTGGCAGATAGAGAGATTGATATTCAGTTGACTCCTAAGGCAAAAGCTTACATTGCAGAAGTAGGTTTTGACCCTGACTATGGAGCAAGACCTCTAAAGCGTGCTTTATATGATGAGGTCGAAGACCGATTAGCCGAATTGATTTTAGAAGATAAAGTGGTTGAAGGCTCTTCGGTTCTCTTTGATGTTGTAGATGGAGAAATGTCTGTTAGTATTTCTTAGTAAATAGGGGGACTCTTCCCTCTTATTTATCAAATACTGCTATAGAACCTTAAAGAATCAACATCGCATCTCCATAAGAGAAAAACCGATACTCCCTCTTTATAGCTTCATGATATAGTTCTAAACACTTCTCTCGACCTATAAATGCAGAGACGAGCATAATAAGAGTGCTTTTTGGCAAATGAAAGTTGGTTAGAAGATGGCTTACTCTTTGGGGTCTGTTACTTGGATTTAAGAACAAATCACACTCTCCATTGGTTTTTTGGGTTCTTGCAAAATATTCAACAGTTCGTGTTACAGTTGTTCCTATGGCTAGAATATCTCTATTGCTATTTAGAACCTCTGCACTCTTTTGTGGAATATTAAAATACTCCGAGTGCATAGGGTGGTCAAGAATATACTCTGCATCCACAGGTTTAAATGTTCCTGCTCCTACATGCAGGGTTATTTTATGGGTTTTGTGTCGTTCTTCTAGGGCTTTGAAGAGTTCGGGGGTAAAGTGTAGTGATGCTGTTGGGGCTGCTACAGCTCCTGCATTTTTGGCAAAGAGGGTTTGGTAATCGGTTTCATCCTCTTTATTATCTTCTCGTTGCAGATATGGGGGTAGGGGGATATGTCCTATTTGGTCTAGGATTTGTACTAGCTCTTCAAATCTTATATTTTCTTCAGGGCTGAAGCCTCCGATTCCTATAGTATTGGACTTTTTGAATGTTACTACTCTTGAACCATCTTGGTTTAATTTTATCACGGTGGCTACTAGGTTATTATCAAAAAAGAGTTCGGTTTTAAGTTGTACTTTTCCACGAATCATTACCAAATATTCATCAGCAGAGATTGGTTTATTAAAAAGCAGTTCTACTTTTCCTCCACCTTGTCCATTGGCATCTGATTTTTTATGTCCAAAGATTCGTGCTTTTATCACTTTTGTATCGTTTAAAAAGACATCACACTCTTTTGGAAGATACTCTA
>CAYPCV010000106.1:0-2934 GCA_964409295.1 uncultured Sulfurovum sp. | reverse complement strand
TAGACTGAATGTTTATTTGTATCGTAAATACTCTTCATGTAGGAATCTTAGCTTAAAATTACTGAATTATTACTTTATCCACCCCTTTTCAATTCATCCCCGTCTTAGAGAACGGGGTTTTCTTGAAGTTTTTAGATAAAAGTACTTTTAATCGTTATAATAATACAATCTATCTATAACAAATATCAATCAAAAGGATAACAATGCAAGATTTAATTATTTCAAACATAGAAGATATAACATTGGACACAAAACTATTGGAGTTTACAGCTCCTAATGGCAAGGTAGTTATAGATATAAAAAGACTACTTCAATCTGAGGGAGAAGATGCCTACATAAATGTAACGCACATATCTAAAATTTTTAATAAAGATGCTAGAGAGTTCTTCAAGTTAAAATCAACAAGAGAATATATTGAAGCACTAGAGGAGTATTTAAATATTAGCGATTCCAAAAAATCAAAAATAAAATTGAAATATACAAAGAGAGGAAGAGAGACCGAAGAGACAAAAAAGAAAGGAATTTATGGTACATTTATACATAAAGAGCTATCAATCGTCTTTCTTCGATGGTTAGATATTAGGTTTGCAATAGCTTGTGACCAATTCATTAAAAAAGCAATAATTCAATGTGAAGTGCTTAAGATGGAAAGGTCGAATACAAAAGCTCTTTTTCATCCATTAACGGACTCAATCAAAGATATCTATATCCCTGCTCAAACATCAGCTAATAGTAAAAAATTTGCATACTCATCTCTGATGACATTAATAAATATGCAAGTACTCGGATGTTCTGCAAAAAAATATGCCAATGATAATGACATTGAAGTTGATACTAAAGGAGGTAAATCTGTTCGTGATTATCTTCCTAAAAATATGCTAGAAGAGATTAAACTATTGGAAGAGGATTTGAATGGTTATATTAAATATGCAAGAATTACAAACTATAATGAACTTAGAAATAGAATTGAGGAGGAATAACTTTACATTTGTGACTTGACCCCTCTTTTTTTGGTTTCAGACTAAATTAAGTTTTGTTCACAAAAGGGCTTTAACCCCTAAATTTGCAAAGTCTAAAAAAGTTCCAAATAGTGAAGCTTTTGTTAGGGTTCGGATGGAAGATTTTTATCGGACTTATGGGATGTGGAGAGTTGAGAAATAAGTTTTTTCCTTACTTACGCATACGAGAAGTGCTATTTCTTACACATCTAATTCTCGTATACACTCCCACGCAGGAGCGATGGGAGCGAAAAAGTTTACAAAGGGGACTGTTCGGTATAATAAAGTTGATATGATATTTTAATAGCTTTAGGCTACTTCGCTACAATACTCATTGTTTAATATAAGGAATAAAATATGCAAAAAAAAGAACAAGAGTACGCAAAGTCAACTTTTAATGAAGTTGCTACAAAATACGATGAGATTCCTTTCTTTAAAATCTCGGCTAAATACGTAGTAGAATTGATTAGCAAATATAAAACCAAAGAGCATTTAGAAGTCTTAGATGTAGCCTGTGGTACAGGTAATGTAGTTTTAGAGTGTGCCTCTTGCATGACACATGCCACTTTTGATGCTATAGATATTTCAGAAGGAATGCTTAGTAAAGCTAAAGTAAATGCTGAAATATTGAACTTAGAAAATATAAGTTTTCATCTGCAAGATGTAACAAAGTTAGAATTAGACAAAAAGTATGATGTCATAACCTGCTCCTATGCACTTTTTTTCTTACCAGAGGCTCATGATGTTCTGAAACAGCTTACTACTTTGTTAGAAAAAGAGGGTATATTAATTTTTACCTCATTTACAAGTAAAGCATTTAACCCATCAAGTGATATTCTTCTACAGTTACTTAAAAAATATGGTTCAAATTCTGCCAAAGAGTATGAACGAGATAATTGGGAAAATTTAAAAAAAGTAGAAGATATTGAACGTCTTTGTAACATGGCAGATATTAACAATGTAGTAATAGAGTCAAAAATAATTCGTTACGGAATGAGCATTGATGAGTGGTGGGAATTGTTTAACAACACAGGCTACAAAGGAATGCTGATGGAGCTAAGTCCTGAAAATTACGAACAAGTTAAACAAGAGTTTTATGAAGCGATGTTCAAAGAGTCAGACATGGATGGAGAGATTGAGTTGATTGCAGATAGTTATTTTGTGGTGATAAAACCATGAACTTTCAGCATCCTTCAGCAAAAAATAAACCCATAGACACTTCCATCCAAAAGAAAATAGACAATACTCCCCCTTTGTAAAAAATGCAACTAAAAAAAGACTTTATGGATAACTATTTAAACAAAAAAGTTAGGTTCTACCGTTTCAATAAAATCAGTTAAAAGCTCTATCCACCCCTTATCTTGTTTTTCTCCAGTGAGTATCTCCATTGGAGTTTTAGCCTTTCTCTTCCCTGCCGTATATCGTCTATGGTTATGAAAAAGAGGGGGTCAGACACTTTTTCGGAACAAAACTTAAACACACCTTTACCCTAAAACAACCCACCCTGAACCATCCTATTGATGTAGCCACATCACTTATCTAAAATTATATCATAACTCATCTCTTTTTATAAACCAAAAAATACCCCACAGGCAAAACCAAAAGCGTCAACACCGTAGAACTAATAATCCCCCCAACAATCACAACCGATAGAGGATACTGTATCTCACTCCCTACCCCAGTAGCGTAAAGTAGTGGCAAGATTCCAAACAGGGTGGTAAACGCCGTCATGAGAACAGGTCGTAGTCGTAGTAGGGTAGCCTCTTTGATAACCTCTTTTAAATCTTTTTTGGGGTTTTTCTCTCTTAGCTCATCTATAAAACTAACAAGCACAATTCCATTGAGAATGGCAATAGCAAAGATAGCCAAGAAGCCGATAATAGCCGAAACAGAGAGGTAGATTTGACTAAATATTAGAGCTATAATCCCACCCATT
>CAYPCV010000105.1:0-5191 GCA_964409295.1 uncultured Sulfurovum sp. | reverse complement strand
AGTAGAAATCGTTGAGGTATATAAAGATGAGTTCTATAAATGGCTTAGAGCCTTGTCTATCGAACCTGTTATAAAAGACATGCGACTACAAGCCAAAAGTGCCATTGACAAAGAGCTAGAACGGGCAATTCAGAAGAAATTCGTTCCCAAAGAGTACGAATCAAATATGCAAAAAATGGCAGAGCAGATGTTTAACCGATTTTTACACGATGCTACCCAAAACTTACGTCAATGCTCATCTGAAATCACTTCTACTAAAAGAGTCGATGCGATAAAAGAGATTTTTGAAATTGTCATCGACGATAGAAATGCAAAAAAATATAAAAAAGAACACCATGTTAAGGGCTATAAATAGGGTGCGTTTTTTAACGCACCACAAAATAAAATCTGCATTTCCCATCTCTTTACCTCCTCGTTAGATACATTAGATATAATAAGCAAAAATTAAAAAATGCTAGTTATGTTTAAAAAAGGATACCAAAAATGAGATTTTCTAGAATGCTAATATCAACTATGAAAGAAGCACCAAGTGATGCTGTTTTGACATCACATATATTATTGCTTCGTGCTGGATTTATTCAGTCATCTGGGGGTTCTGGACTCTATAACTTGTTGCCATTAGGAAAAATTACACTTGAAAAAGTAAGAGCAATTGTAAAAGATGAGTTGGACAAAGCAGGGTGTAATGAGGTTCATTTGCCAATGGTTACACCATTGAGTTTGTGGGAAGAGACAGGACGTGCTGATAAATTTGGTAAAGAGTTGCTTCGATTTAAAGATAGACATAATAATGACTTTACCCTAAGCCCAACCAATGAAGAGGCGATGGTTAATTTGGTTCGTCAAACAGTTAAGTCGTATAAACAACTTCCTTTGAATGTTTATCAAATCAACTGGAAATTTAGAGATGAGGTTCGACCACGATTTGGGCTTATGCGAGGGCGTGAGTTTTTAATGAAAGATGCTTATAGCTTTCATGCAACTACTGATGATATGGAACGTGAATTTGCACTGATGGAAGAGACTTATAAAAAAATCTTTACTCGTTTGGGATTAGATTTTAAAGTTGTTGAAGCCGATTCTGGAGCAATAGGTGGAGCAGGGTCTAAAGAGTTTATGGTTTTGGCTGATTCTGGCGAAGATACCATTATGGTTTGTGACTCTTGTGATTTTGGAGCAAATGTTGAAGTTGTTGCTGAAGATGAGAAAGTTTGTCCTAAATGTGGTGGAGCGTTGAGCCAAACCAAAGGGATAGAAGCAGGGCATATTTTCCAATTGGGAACAACCTATTCAGAAGCAATGAAAGCAGAGTTTTTGAATGAAAATCAAAAATTAGAGCCTTTCGTCATGGGAACGTATGGAATTGGTGTTAGCCGTCTACTTGCAGGGATTATTGAACAAAACCATGATGAAAAAGGTTGTGTTTGGACAAAAGAGTCTGCACCTTTTTCAGTAGATATTATTGTAGCAAAAGCTAAAAAAGAAGAGCAGATGGAAGTAGCCCAAAAGCTTTACTCTGACCTTCAAGCTAAAGGGGTGGATGTTTTACTAGACGATAGAGCTGATAAAAAAACAGGTTTTGGGGTTAAAGTAAAAGATTTTGAACTTATTGGTATATCTTATGCTGTGGTTATTGGTAACGATATTGCAGAAGGAAATGTAGAGTTGATTACACGAGATGGACTAAGCAAAGAGATGATTCCACTTGACTCTATAGTAGAAACGCTTATGGAGAAATTAACGTAATGATATATATAATTCCATTTTTATTATTGGAACTTTTTTTATCTCTTAAAGTAGGAGAGAGTATAGGTTTTGGATGGTCGGTTATCTGGATTGTTAGTAGCTTTTTAATCGGAATGGGTTTAATTCAAAATGCAGCGATGAGCATGAAAAAAAGCATGGAGGGTCTCTCTTCGGGTAAATTAAATATGAAAAGTTTTCATGATTCAGCTACTTCCTATTTCTTAGGAGCAATACTTCTAATTATACCTGGTGTTTTTACCGATATTTTAGGAGCAATCGCACTGTTATACACCTTCTATTTACAATTAGGTGGTACAATAGCGAATTCAAAAAATAAAACGAATATAAATAAACAAGGAGATGAAGATGTCATTGATGTCGAAATTATTGAGTCTAACAGCTCTAGCAACCTTAAGCCTTAATGCTGGAATGGATGTAGATGATGTAACTGATTACATTAAACACCATATGGTTAAGAACGAACAGGTAAAAGTTGAGAGCGTTGAAGTTATTGATAGTCAAGCTTTAGATGAACCAAAGGGGTGGGAAGTTTACTTTGTAAATATTCATGCAAATGTTAAAAAGTCAAAAACAATTATTGACAAAGTAGTTGTTCCTGAGACACTTTTTGTAAAAGATGGATATTTTGTTCCTACATTGATTAATATGGAAACAGGAGAAGATTACAAACGAATCTTAAAGCCTAAACTCAAAAAAGAGATTTATGATGCAAAACATTTAATGGCAGGAAATAAAGATGCAAAGCATAAAATTGTTGTTTTCTCTGATCCACAGTGTCCATTTTGTCAAACGATAGTTCCAAAGCTCTATACAGCAGCAGTTGAGAATCCAAAAACATTTGCACTATACTATTATCATTTCCCTCTATTACGAATACATCCTGTTTCAGATATTATCTCTAGAGCAATGATTACAGAACAAGTAAAAGGGAATTTTAAAAAAGTTATAGATATGTATACCTTTAAGATTAACCCTAGAGAAGTAAATGCTACTAAAGTATTGGCAAAATTGAATAAAGAGTATAATCTTAATATCACTGAAGAGCAAATCAATACAGATGCTGTAGATGAAGAGCTTAAATTTGATAAAGAGATGTCTACTAAATCAATGGTAGCAGGTACACCAACCGTTTATATTGACGGCGTTTGGGACCCAAGTAGAAAAAAATACAGAACACTCTACAATGCACCAAAAGAAGAAGAGACAGAAGCCCCAGCACACCACTGAACGACACGCATCATGAACTCTATTAAAGAGTTTTTTGATGACCTATTTTAAGAGAATAAAAGAGAGTTTTTTTGAATAAATTAGTTATAGCAACCAGAGCGAGTGACCTTGCCTTATGGCAAGCCTACCATGTAAAAGATAGAATAGAAGAGGCATTTCCAGAGATAACTGTAGAGCTAAATAAGATTACATCAAAAGGGGATAAAATCTTGGATAAGCCTTTGGCACTTATTGGAGGAAAAGGACATTTTACTAAAGAGTTAGAGGATGAAATGTTGGCAGGGAATGCTGATATTGCTGTTCACTCGTTGAAAGATGTACCTACCTATATGCCAGAGGGGCTAGAGTTGGCAGCAATTACAAAGCGTCAAGACCAGTCGGATGTTTTTTTATCACATAAGTATGATTCTTTTCATGCCTTACCTAAAGGTGCTGTGGTTGGTACTACCAGTTTACGACGAAGAATGCAACTCTTATCTGTTCGTCCAGATTTAAAAGTAAAAGATTTACGAGGTAATGTAAATACGCGTCTTAGAAAACTAAAAGAGGGTCAATACGATGCGATTATTTTGGCATTTATTGGTTTGGATAGATTGGATTTACTCAAAGATATTCCATTTACCGAAAAGCTTCCTCTCTCGATTATGATTCCTCCTATGGGGCAAGCGTCATTAGGAATTCAGATAATTTCTGCGAATGATAAGGTTCGTGAGATTGTTAAAATTTTGAATGATGAAGATACTTTTCTCTGTGTAAAACTAGAGCGTGACTTTGTAGAAGCGATTGGTGCAGGCTGTTCAGCTCCTGTAGCTGTTAATGTGACAATAGAGAATGATGTTGTTACCATAAAATCAATGATTGGTTACCCCGATGGCTCTGGTATTCTCGAAGAGAAAATTGGTGCATCGCGTACCTCTTGTCAAAGTCTTGGTCTGTTATTGGCAAAACTAATGATGGATAAAGGTGCTTCAAAAATTCTCTCTAAAGCCGAAGAAATGGCTTTTAAAGAAGAGATGCCACAACGTATATAAATAGCCTCTTTGGGCTATTTATCTTTTATAACTTTTTATAATTCTTTTCTATAACACTCTCTTTTATACCTCTTCCATCATTTTTCTTGCTATAATAGATAAAAAGAGCAAACATGAAAAGAGTATTTACACTAATTTTTATACTATTTAACTTTACAGGATGTGCTAAAGAGATGAATAAAAAGAAAGATGAGATACAAAATCCTATTAAAAATCAATTTCAAGCTGTTTGGAATGAAGTTGCTTCTGATGAGTATGCTCATTTGCCTCAAAATAGTGTCTCTTTTGGAAAACTCTTTACATGGAGCAAAAATATAATCTTGGAGAATGCTAAACGAACATTAGAAGAGAGAGCCAATATATTAGACCCTTTTGAAAAATTGGCACACCCTAATGGTATCTGTCTCAAAGGCTTGTGGGAGATTCAAAAAGAGAATGATTATAGTGGCTATTTCAAACAGGGTATTCAAGCACTTATTATTGCCAGAGCTTCTTCGGCGATGTCCAATACAAAACGTGGAGAGATTCGAGCCTTTGGTTTGGCAGGTAAGCTTTTTCCTACGAGTGATGCTTTGAAAATAAATAGTGTAGATACAGCCAACTTTTTTGTAATAGATGATTTAGGTGGAACAAAAGCAGAACATTTTACTGATGTAGCCTTGACAAATGAGCCATCGGTTACAACAAATAGTGAGGTTATAAAGCATCTTATCTATGCTTTAAAAGTAGCCAAAGCTTTTGCTAATGCCGATGAACATTCGGGGATTCGACAGCTTTATGAGATTTCAGAGTTAGAAGAAAAGGCTAAAGTTAATACCCCAAAATGGATGAAAATAACAGCGAAGGCAGGACAAACAGTTGATGCTGATGATTTTAGAGATGAGCTAAAAGTAAAAAAGAATAAAAAATTAATTTTTGAAATAGCAGTAGCTAGTCAAGAGATAAAGGGTCAAAAAGAGTGGCAGAGTATAGGGACAATCACTTTTGATGATTCAGTTAGCTCATACTCTTGTGACCATCGTTTACATTTTCATCATCCAAAATGGAAGGAGTAATTGTTGTTAAGTGTTCTACTTATGACAAAAAAAGATACTTTTTTCTGTAACACAAGTTACAGAATAGTAATAATTTTATAAATTCAGCATATGATGGTTATAATCAATACT
>CAYPCV010000104.1:0-6853 GCA_964409295.1 uncultured Sulfurovum sp. | reverse complement strand
TTATTTTTGGAGAGAGTAATGAAGATAATACTGCAAGAAAATCTATTGAAGCACTATTAGAACTCTCTTATCCTAATCAAAAAATCAACTACTACAGGGCAGGAATTGAATCTTGGAGTCGTTTAGGGTTAACCCTATATTAATGCTTCACAAAGGGTTTTGAAACATTTACCACACCCAAGGTCTCTACCCATGGTAACTCTTCAAATTTTAGCTCTTTCTCAACACCTTTATACTCTTTAGGACTTTTAATTTTAGTTCTCTCTTCTAAAACAAATGGTTTTGACTCAGAAACAACTTCTAAATTATGAAAGCTTCTCTCCCTATCCTTAGGTAATGTATGTACATCCTTCTGTTCCCCCAATACAATACCTTTTTTTACAGTTCTTATTTGTTCCAAAAGCACTTTTTGAGCCAAAATACGAGCCTGCTCTTTCTCTAATGCTCTTTTTTTAGCAAGCTTTCGTTTTTTTTCAACTCTTCTTTTCTCCTGTAATTTCTTTTTTCGAGCAAGCTCTCTTTTTCTAGCAAGCTCTCTTTTTTTGCTCTCTTCCTTTTTTTTAGCATAAGCTCTCTGTTTAGCAAGCTCTTTCTCTCTTTTAAGTCTCTTTTGCTTTTCACGTTCTCTTTTTCTTAATCGTTCTTTTTTCCTATCCTGCTCTTTTTTTTTCAAAAGTGCTTCTCTTCTTTTACGTTGTTTCTCTTCTTCAATCACTCTCTGTTTTTCACGCTCTCTACTTTTAACCAACTCTTTTAATCTAGCTAATACCTCTTTGGCTACTTCATCTTCAGAGGGTTCAGCATTCTCAAAAACCTCTTTTGTTGCTACCTTTAATTTTTCTATAATTTCATCATTACTCTCTTCTTTAACAGAATTAGGAATAACAATAGGTTCAATGATTGTTGGTTTAGATACAGATACCTCAGATGGAGTTTTCTCACTAAAAAAAGAGAAAGAAAAAAGTCCAACAGGCATAAGAAGAGCAAATAAAAAAGTTTTGGGAGTGAACAAAAAAGTATCCTTGGAGTATACAAATAGTGTATAAAAATAAAAAAGAATTATAGTTATAATAGCCTAATGTCTCCTTATAGCGTACCCTTTACGAATCCAAAAAACAACCCCACCATTCATATGAAATACATTAAAGCCCTTTTTACTCAACAGACGAGAGGCATCAATACTTTGTTTACCTCGTTCAGAGTAAATCAACAACTTACTATTTTTATATAAGGCTACTCTGCTTAAATTCTCTTCCATTTCAGAAAAAGGAATATTAATCGCCTCTGCAATATAATCTCTTTTATACGCTTTTGCAGAACGTACATCAATTAGTGTTATATTTTTATCATGTTCAATCATATAGTAAGCTTCTTCTGTAGAGAGATTTTTAAACTGACTAAAAATCCAACCTTGACCATAAGCAAAATAGCCAAACATTCCCAACATCATTAACCATATAATATAGTTAATTACTTTATCGCTCATATTTATCCTTTAGAATCCATAGGTAACCAATTCGCCACGCTTTAATCGTGGAAGTATATCTATTTTTATTTTACGAATCAAAAAACTCTTTTTCAAGAGTGGCATAGAAGAGTCCAAAGTAATACTCTTTAACTTATTATTATAATGTCTAAACAAAAAAGAAGCCAATGCCCGAATCAACTCTGCTTCACTCATAACCTTGATACTCTCATCTAGTAAAAGAGCTGTCAATGCTGAATTCTCTTGATTTTGAATAACTGATGTTAACAAAGCATCGTACTCTCCAAACATTGAGGGTTCTATCACAGATACTACTTGGTCAATCAAGTTCCTCTGTTCCATTAATGTCTTAATAATGCTTAATTTTCCTATATCGTCCTTAGTCTCATCAAATCGTACTTTTGGCTTTTCAACTTTTTTATCTAAAGGAGCTTGACCAAAAAATGCTACCTGCACCCCTAAAACTGTGGAAGCATGAGGAATATACGCTTCTCTAATAATAGGCGTTAACTCATCTAGGTACTTTTTTACTGCTCCAAAAGCTATCTCTTTTTGACGAGGGTTATTTAAGTCATAACTCTTAGCCATCATCTCTATAACAAAAGGAATCAACGCCTGTCCCTTACGCAATAGATTTGCTACCTCTTGTATTCTTCCCATCGCAATCATATCAGCAGGGTCAGCCCCATTAGGAAAAAGAACCACAGAACCATCAAATCCACCTTGAGTTAGCATAGTAGATGCCTTTAACGCTGCTGCCACTCCTGCTTTGTCCCCATCGTATGCCAATACAATATGTGGCTCTCCCTTGCGTAAAATAGGAAGATGTTCAGCCGTCAAAGCCGTTCCTAGCGTTGCCACAGCCTCTGTAAAGCCTGCTTGATGAAACATAACAACATCAAGATAGCCCTCACAAACAATAAGTTTTTTATTTCGATAAATACTCTCTTTTGCTTTTGCATAGCCATAAAGAAGTTGCGATTTATTAAATAATTTGGTTTGAGGAGAGTTAATATACTTTGCAGGATGGTTTGTAATAGTCCGACCACCAAACCCAACAATTGCCCCTGATGCAGAGTAGATAGGAAAAGTAATACGCTCTGTCAAACGTGCATAAAACCCACCACTCTCACGACGGTCAATAATCCCTGCCTCTTGTGCTTTTGGCAATGGCAAAAAAGTAGCCGACAAAAAGTTCATCAACTCATGAGATTTCCCAACATAACCAATACCAAACTTCTCAATAGAACTCTGATTAATTCCTCTGTCATGCAGATACTTCTTTGCAACCATCATCCCATCAAGCGTTTTTCCATACCAAGTCTGAACCTGTTCCAAAACTCTCCGAGCTTCAGAATTATCTTGCATTCCCTTCGTATAACTAAGAGAAAAATTCATCATAGATGCTATTTTTTCTAGGGCTTCTGGGTAATTTAACTTCTCATACTCTTGAACAAATTTAATTGCATCACCACCAATTCCACAATTCCCTACGAGAAAACTTTTAGTTAAAAAAGTATGACTTTTATCTTCAACAGTAATGTCGTAAACAAGCTCTTCTTTAGGTGCATCTTCTATCTCTTTTACCCTCATAAAAAGATACTTTACATCATGAACCTCTTCAAAAAAGCTCTTTAATGACTCTCTTTTTCTAAATAAAACTTCATAACTTTTTTTATGATTTACTCTATTTTTATCTACATGAGCATCATTTTGATAAAGAGCAGGAATCATCTCTAAACCAATCGCTAAATCAACTAAAGAGTAAGCTAATGTTCGGCTAACGGTTCCATAAGTCCCTCGACTATAACAGCCATCCCCATCCATTAAACCTTTAAGCAATGACTCTCTATACTCTTTTTTTAGATAATTAAAATAGTATGGATAGCTTTTATTTTCTGCCCCTTTGGAAAAGAGTTCTTTAAAAATATACTCCAAATTCGTACTAGAACAGGTCACTTCCAAAGAGTTTTTTCGATTCTTAGGATAAAAAAGAGAAGCATTCTTAGAAAAACTCTTTTTTAAAGTTTTAATAATCCTCTTTGCATAATCCAACTCTTTAGAGTGTAAAGAAAATTTAATTCCTCCTCTATAAGTGCTTCCCTCTGCTACATAAATCCCAAACAACCACATCAAATCAGAAGTAATTTTTACAGATTTAATCTTAGAAACATTTGGTCCAAAGTTCTTCTTTTCCCAAAATGAATCTAATTCTATCGTTTCAAGCTCTAAAATATCCCTATCCACAGGATATAAAAAATAATCCCCTTTTTTTACGTCCCCTGCAAAAGTAATTTCACTCTCTAAAGCTATAGGTTTAAGATGTTTCCGTTTTTTAATCACACCATAAAACTTTTGAGGTCGTTTCTTCTCCACACAAATATAAGGTAACTTTTCAAAAGCCTCTTTTTTAGAAACAATCAACATATCATGATTAGCTGTAAACGTAGACCAATTATTCATCAAATCTGTTTTAAACTTCAACATCTTATATTGAGGTTTATGTTTCAATGTCTCAATCACTTTAGTAAATTTTCCACTAGAAGCAAAAACCTCATCCCCAACAGCAATATCTTGAATCTCTTTTAAACCATAACGTGTACGAATTTCTTCATTAGGTGCTAAACAACCAAAACAGTGATAAATCTGCTTTGCAGGGCTAATCACAAAACTGGGTGTTTTCTCTCCATGAAAAGGACAATTTGCCTTAAAATTAGCTCCTGCTTTTTTTACCTCTATATAGTTAGAGATAATATCAACAATATCCATGTTGTCTTTTAGTTGTTCTACTGATTGATTATCTATCATAACCGTATTATATCTAATATGATAAAATATACTTAAAAAAGGCAACAACAACGTGGATAATATTCTTCCAGCATATGATGACCCTCTCTTTAGTATTTTAATTATTGTCATCCTTATTCTGATTGTTGCTGTTAGCTCCTATGTTATGGGTAACATAAAAGAAGAACGCAAGGAAAAAAGCTTAAAACATTTTTTAAATCGTTTTAATACCGAAGAGTCTCCTTTGGAAATCGAAGAGATGCCTTTTGAAACTACGCTTATCAAACCCCTTAAACTTTTGGCTTTTGCCTTTAAAAATCAAGGAGAGTATCAAAAAGCCATTAATTTAAACCTTTATTTAATAGAAAACATTCCTGACTTCCAAGACAAAAAAGAGATTTTAGCACAATTGGGACAGACCTATTTAAAAGCAGGCTTTTTAAAACGTGCCGAAGCTATTTTTTTACAAATTCTACACAAACATGCACGAAATAAAGAGGCACTCTACTATCTAGGAATTGTTTATGAAATGCTTCATGAATACGACAAAGCATTAGAGACACTTATACCTTTAAAACTCTTAGGAGAGAAGACCGAACATTTAGAAGCCCACTTACGATTAAATAAACTGCTCAATAACAAAGAGTTAAAGAGTGAGCAAAAAGTAGAAGAGTTGCTTAACTTATTGGAAAATAATAGTTATGATTATAGACGTATTATCAAAGCTCTATTTCAATTCGATTTATCCTCTGCTTGGAAAAATCTTAAGCCTTCTAAAGTAGAGAGTATCCTTGATATTTTGTGGTTCTTACCCCTTTCAAACCTCAACTTTGATATAATTTCATCAGATAAAACATTGTCTACTATCTTCTTTGCAAAAGGAAGTTTAACCTTAGATGAAAACTCAGAAAAAAACTTTGTAGAAAAAAGTAATATTTTTGTTATTGACACCATTGTCTCTGCAAAAAGAGGAGGAAACCATCAAGTTGATATAAACTTCAGCTATGGGTGTAGCAAGTGTAAACAACATTTTCCAATTTCGTTTACACGTTGTCCTCAATGTTATACTATTGATGCTATACAAATTAAGGAAACAGTTGCAAAAAAACGCATACAAACAGGTTACTCTCTACTCTGATGGGTCAAGCCTTGGAAACCCTGGTCCTGGTGGCTATGGTGGAATATTGGAATTTAATGGTCATGAAAAAGAGTTTTATGGTGGAGAATCCCACACCACTAACAACCGTATGGAACTTCGTGGAGTAATAGAGGGGCTAAAGCTTATAAAAGAGCCGTGTAGAGTTACCGTAATTTCAGACAGCTCTTACGTGATTAATGCCATTAACTCTTGGTTAGAGGGTTGGGTAAAAAGAGGCTTTAAAAAAGTTAAAAATGTTGACTTATGGAAAGAGTATTTAGAATTTGCTAAACCCCATAAGATTACAGGGGTTTGGGTTCGTGGACATGACGGACATGAAGAGAATGAACGCTGTGATAAGTTGGCATACAATGAAGCACAACGACAAAAAGAACAATTAAATCTCTAGGTTCGATTCTATCGAACGTGACAATAACACTAATAAAGGAAGATACCATAAATGAAACAATTTAAAGCACTCGAAAAAGCTTTAAACTACAAATTTAAACGTGATGACCTTATCATCGAAGCACTCACGCATAAAAGTTATAAAAAACCTTATAACAATGAGCGACTAGAGTTCTTGGGCGATGCGGTTTTAGATTTAATTGTAGGCGAATACCTTTTCAAAAAGTTCCCAAAAGAGAACGAGGGAGTACTATCAAAAATTCGAGCCTCTTTGGTTAATGAAAAAGGGTTTACAACTCTTGCAAAATCCATTGATTTAGGGGCTTCCTTACTGATTTCTTCTGCTGAAGAGAACAATGATGGACGAATCAAGCCATCCCTTCTTTCCAATGCATTTGAAGCTGTCATTGGTGCTATTTATCTGGAGAGTGGTTTAGAAACAGCATCCAATATTGCTATCCGACTCATCGAATCTTCTCATAAAAGCATTGATTTAGGCTCTCTCTCCAAAGATTTTAAAACTACGCTCCAAGAGCTTACACAAGCAGACTTTGGGGAGACACCAAACTATAAACTTATTCGTGCTTTTGGCCCTGACCATAAAAAAGAGTTTGAAATTGCCATAGAGTTACAACATAGAATTATCTGCTCGGCTATTGGACGCAGTAAAAAAGAGGCTCAACAACGGGCTGCTGAGATAGCATTAAAAACACTTAAAGGCGAAGGTTAATGAATACTTTTGGAAAAAAATTCTGCATAACAACATTTGGAGAGTCTCATGGTAAAGCATTGGGATGTATTGTCGATGGTGTTCCAGCAGGATTGGAAATAGATGAAGCTTTTATTCAATCTGAACTTGACCGAAGAAAACCTGGAAAATCTAAACTAGAAACAGCACGAAAAGAGGACGATAAAGTAGAGATTCTTTCAGGCACATTTGAAGGACTTAGTACAGGAACGCCCATTATGATGGTTATTTTTAATGGCAATCAAAAGAGTCGTGACTATGACAATGTCAAAGATTTGTTTCGCCC
>CAYPCV010000103.1:0-12114 GCA_964409295.1 uncultured Sulfurovum sp. | reverse complement strand
GTATCTAAAATAAGATTTTTATTGATTCCATATTCGGCAATTTTGGCATCGTTTAGGTCAATATTTAGGTAATAACCCGAGTTGGCTTTATCTGCAAAAACCGATTGTGTTCCTCCATAGGCTTTGAGTCGTTGTTCTATTTTTTGAGCATAAATTGCCAACTCTTCACTGGTGTCTCCATAGAGTTTTATTCCTAATGGTGTACGAATTCCTGAAAGAAGCATATCAATTCGTCCACGGATTGGGTATGTCCATGAGTTGGTTAGACCTTTGATTTGGAGGGTTGATTCCATCTCGTTTAAGAGTTTTTTATAGGTCATTCCTTCTCGCCATTCGCTTTGGGGTTTAAAGGTTATAATGGTCTCTATCATGCTTAGTGGTGCTGGGTCGGTGGCTGTGTCGGCTCGTCCTGCTTTTCCAAATACGGTGGCAACTTCGGGGAAGTTCTCTTTTAAAATTTTATCGGTCTTTTGGGTTAACTCTTTTGCCATATCAATACCAATTCCATACGGAGTTACAGGCATATACATGTAGGTCTGTTCGTTGAGTGGTGGCATAAACTCCCACTTTTGTTGCTGATAAATCCACACGCCATAGACCACAAACCCCACCAAAACAAATGGTACAAAATAACGTAACCACAACGCCCCTTTGAGCAGTGGAGAGTAGAGCCATATAAAAAATCTATTGAGCCAATTTTTGCGTTCATCTAAGATTTTTCCACGGATGAGATAGACCATTAAAATGGGTACGAGAGTCAATAGCATCTTTATCAGAACACAAGATTTAAATAGATGGTTGGTTCAAAACGCTATTATCAAAAAAGATGCAAATGTCTATCAGCCAATGAGTAAATATGAGGATTTGTTTTCTATAGAATATTAATCTTTATGAGTATGTTGATAACCATAATTATCAGTTAAATAATCAGCAAGTTTTTTAGACATAGTACTTTTTTCTAAAAATCTAACATCATCAACATCTCCTAAAACCTCTAAAGCTTTATCAGCAGGTATAGGTTTTCTTGAAAGTATTCCAATACTAAAAATATCTAAATCAGTTTCAAATTGTTTTGCCACATTTTTAGTAAAAAAAGCCTTTTGAATTTTGTAAGGTTCATTATCAAAAACAATTGTAAAAAGTCTTTTGGTTACAGGGTCATCTAATAATATAACAGATTGATATTCTTTAATTATTATTTCTCCTACTTCTGTATTTTGACTTTCACAAAAATATTCTACTTTACCATCTTCAAAAATTGTAACTTCATCTTCCCAAAATTTTTTACTTCCATAAATATAGTGATACCATTTTCCACTAAGATTTTTAAGTAGAGGATTTGTTTGTTTACAGATTTTATCTGTATCATTTATAAACGCTTCATAGCCAATACTTCTGTTTGATATTTTTTTATAAATTGCTTGGTGTTCATCTATGGTTTGACTATCTTGAAAAAGGTAAAATACAGGGTTGTCTAATCTTAAAAACTTACTAATTACAAAATCATTATTGTCAGTATATAAAAAATCAATACTATTTATTTTGTATTCAATCTCTTTCCTATAAGCAAAAGATATATTTGCTGATGATTGAATGGTTTGTAAAAAAAGTTTAAATTCTGGACTAAAAGGGTTATTACAATTTTTAATAACAAAAATAATATTCATGGAAACTTTTTTACTTAGTTCTTGAAAATTATCTTGTAGAATTAGTGCATATTTTGATTGGTGTTCAAAAATATTGTCTGTTTGATAAACAGGCATTATCATATTAATTTCATTGTATTTTGTAGTATGGTATGAGTTTATGAGTCTTTCTAATATACTTCTTCTGCTGTTGGTATAATAGGAGTGATTATCTTTTATTTTTTGAAAAATATGATTAACAGATGAAAACTCTTTAAATGCTAGTTGCTCATAAAAAGAGTTAAAATAATTACTTTTACTAAGATTTTTAAAAAGTTTATTTAGGTTGTTTACTTTTTTAATATATTTTTTTAAATGACTCTTTTTAAAATCTGTATTACTATGTTGAACAGGGTAATAGTTTTCTTTAGCAGATACCATTTCACTTTCATTTAGAGTCAAATATAATTCATTCATATCAGTTATAGTAGATTTTGATAAAACAACTTTTTTAGAAATAGGAATCTTTTTATTTATATCAGCAATTCCAATAGCCACCCCAGTTAAATAATCACTTGAATCATCACTAAGGTCTGTGTTAAAAATAGCAGTAATGTAATCATGATTATTGTAAAAAGTTAAAATAATTTTGTTATTCTCTTGTTTTAATGTTCCCTCATAAAAATCTATTTTTAATGACTTTTTATTATTAGGAGGATTAACAATAATTTCAATTTCATTCTCTTTTTTACTAATATGTTTAATCTCATAATAATCAAGATTTTTTTCATCTTCAATTCCATATCTATTAAAAATATAAAAATGTGTATAATTTAATTTTTTAGGTATGACAAGTATATTTTTATACTCTACATAGAGTTTTATTTTTTCTTCAAAAACAATCAAATCAATTTTTAAAAACTCTTCTGCATCTTTAAAGAGTTTTTTACCATTATACATTATCTCACTAAAGGGATATTTTTCATACTCTTTTTTAAAATTTCTAGGCATAGTTGCTTTTCCCAACCAATTTGCTTTCAAATATATTTTTCTATGTTCAAAAGAAGTTTTAGCATTTTCAATATGAAAGAGTTTTGTAAATTCATCATGATTTTCTTTACATATTTTATTAAAAATAAATTTATTTTTTTGTTGAAATATTTTATCTATTTTCAAGATAACTCCTTTTGAGAAAGTTTGACTAAATTTATATAAATTTGAAGATGAAATTTATAACTAATTTGTGTGGAATTATAAATTATTTTTCTTTATGAAAAGCTTTTTTAGTGGGGGAGGAAGAGCTTTATTTATCTTTTGTTTTATAAATTATTCTAAATTAGTTTAATTAATTCAAATTTTTAGTGTATATTTTTGTGTTGATAAATTAATTATAGTTTTTATTTATGTTTTAATTTATGTATTTTTATGAAGAAAGTGAGGATTTTGTATGTTTTTAAAAAGATTAATGCTGGTAATGATATTTTTCTTATTTACCTTTTCATATGCAGAGTATGAAATAACAAGTGGTAATAGCAGTAATAAAATTGGTTTTAATTATCGTGGATGTACAAGTAACGTAAGTGGTTTCTTTAAGACAATATTATCAAAACTACATTATAACAATGGGAAAACTTATGCTAGTGTATATAACAATAGTGCAATTCAGTTTTATTACAAATATCCATCAAATGATGCCAATGATGGATATAAAGTTAAATTTTATGTTTATGATAAAAATGAAAAATTGAAAACTTCTTCAAACTATTATAATTTGAGTGATGGAGGAGGTATAAAACCTTTTGTTTCTTCTAAAGATTATGATGGAGAATACTTTTTAAAAATTAAAATTCAAGATAAAGATGACACAAGTAAATATTGTGTTTTAACTAATAAGAGTAATTATATTAAAATAGAACAAACTAGCTCTTCTTCTACAACACTTGACAATGTCGATGTTCAACCAAACAGTGCTACAGCAGGTAGTGAATTTACTTTTAAAGGTTTTTTATCAACCAGTTTACCAAGTGGTTATAAAGTAAAAGTAGATTATGGTAGTGGTTATAAAGATATGAGCTGTAGTGGAACAACATGTATTAAAAGAGCCAATCCTACTGATGTTGGAAACAATAGAAATTATAATGTTAAATTATATGATAATAATGCTAATCAAATAGGTCATGAAGGTGGAACATACACTGTAACAAAAGCTATTGTAAAACTAACTATAAACTCTTTAAATAAAACAACTTTTAATGCTACAGATTCAACCCAAGATTTAAGAATATATGGTTCAAATTTTACTAATGATACTATTGTTTATATTGATTATGGAAGTGGATGGAAATCACAATCAAGTAGTTATACACATTTGAGAAATAGTGGAGAGATAAAATTTGATTTAAGAACTACAAAATCAGGAAATGGTACATGGAAAGTAAAAGTAAAAAATAGTGATGGATATTCTAATTATAAAACTTTTGAAGTCAAAAAAACCATAACAAAACCCTCAACACCAACACTAAAAAGTCCAAATAATAACTCAACCTTAAATGGAACAACACAAATATTAGATTGGTACTCTGTAACAGGAGCAACAGGGTATGAGTTAGCACTACTAAATGTAACATTAAACAGATGGATATATGGAGTAAGTAAATCTACTAAAAAAACTACAAGTTCAAAGGCTACTGTGTCAGGCTTAACAGAGGGACATAAATATGCTTGGACAGTACAAGCAAAAAACAGTGCAGGATTAAGTAATGATAGTTCTGTTAGATATTTTACTATCAAAAAATCTCCAACCCCAATAACTGGAAGTTGTGGAACGGCAAATAACTACAAATATCCTGTAGGTAGCACAAGTTTTGGTTCACGTACTCAATGTAACAGAGGAACACCTGACAACACAAACTTCTCTCCACTAGCAGATAATACTATAGAGTGGAGTTGTTTGGGAGAAAATGGTGGAAATCATGAAGCGTGTATGGCAAGTATAGATAAAGCACCTGACCCAATTAATGGAGAGTGTGGAAGTGCTAACAATCATGTTTTTTTAGCAACAGATACAGGGTATGGTTCTCATGGTCAATGTAAAAAAGGAGTTGCAAATCCTTTAAATTTTCCAAGTCAAGGAAGTACACAAAATTGGTCATGTAATGGAAGATACAATGGTACAAATGCTAATTGTTCTGCTCGTAGAGCATCAGCTCCAACCCAAATAAACGGAAGTTGTGGAACAGCAGATAACCATAAATATCCTGCTGGAACAACAAGCTTTGGTTTATTCTCTCAATGTAAAATAGGAGAAGCTGATAATAAAAACTTCTCTCCACTAGCAGACAATACTATAGTGTGGAGTTGTTTGGGAGAAAATGGTGGAAATCATGAAGCGTGTATGGCAGAAATAGACAAAGCTCCTGACCCAATTAATGGAGAGTGTGGAAGTGCTAACACTCATGTTTTTTTAGCAACAGATACAGGGTATGGTTCTCGTGGTCAATGTAAAAAAGGAGTTGCAAATCCTTTAAATTTTCCAAGTCAAGGAAGTACACAAAATTGGTCATGTAATGGAAGATACAATGGTACAAATGCTAATTGTTCTGCTCGTAGAGAAGCAAAGAGTGACGAACCTATAAAACTAAACCAACTATCTACAAATCCACCAAGTGCAAAAGTAAACACAGAAGTAATATTTAAAGCCACGCTAACAGAAAACATACCAAATGAACTCTATAGAGTCTATTTAAATATAGATGGTCAGAGTTTCCCTCATGAGATGAACTGTAATGGAAATACATGTACCCATCCAGAAATTATTAAAAGTGCAGGAACTAACCGTAAGTTTACTTGTACTTTAAAAAAAGGTAATAAGGTACTCTCTAGCAAAGAGGGAACATATACGATGGTTGATGATTTCTCTGTTAGTGAAGTGCTTCCTAAATTTTTAGATACAGATAATCAAAACCATACTATCGTTATTAAAGGGAGTGGTTTTACAAAGAGTTCTAAGATTTATCGAAAACAACCGAACCGTAGTTGGACTTCGGTTGGAACAACTTTTATTGGTAGTAGTGAATTAAGAGCAGTTATTATTCCTACTACAGAGCGAAAGGGTAAATGGTATTTTTATGTTAAAAATGGCTCTCAAAAGTCAAATGAGAATAACTATATTTTAGTTAAGCAGAATGAAGCTCCTATTTTAAATATTAGCAGTACAGGAACAAAAGAAGTTGAAAAAGGTAGCAGTATTTCGCTGTCTCTTAAAGCTTATGATAATGATGGAGATGCAAAGCAGATAGATGTAGATTGGAATGATGGTAGTGCAGTATCAAGCCAAACAACATCAGATAATGCTTTAAAAACTTTTACACATATCTATAATAATTATGGAACATATAGTTGGAGTTCAACAGCTTATGACAATGAAGGGAAACCAAGTAATAGAATTACAGGAAAAGTTTTGGTTTATGATTCTCAATATGAACAGACTCCATCACTAAGTAAAATTTATTCAGTCAATGGAAATGCTTTTCTTTCTGCTTCAGGTGGACAATATCTAGTATTGCAAGGTTCAAACTTTTCAAGACTTTCTAGTATTGAAATGATACGCCCAAATGGGAGTAGAGATGTTGTTCCAAACACTTGTACTTTTGGTGGAGGCAAAAAATGTATTAAGTACAAATCTTCAACAGAAATTGGTGTTAACTTGACCTTTAGTGCAGGAGATGTGGGTACTTGGCAATTTGCAGTTAAAAATAAAGATGCTACCTCTAGCTACAAAACGATTGAAGTTAAACAAATAAATATACGACCATATATAATTGATATGGGAACTAATGCTGTTGTTGGGAAAATGGTTTCAGGAACAAGTAGAACTTTTTCTATTAAAGCTTATGATGGTAATGATAATCTTGATAAAATTTATATGATTGGAAATGGTGCAACAAAAATAAGAGATGCTAATAGTGAAAAGAGTGTCTCTTTTTCTTTTACAGCTCCTACCGTTAGTAGTAAAAAAGATATTACATTAACTTTCCAAGCTAAAGATAAAGAGGGTTTCTATAGTTCAAGCGTAGCACTTAATATTGCTGTTTATCCAAGTACTGTGGATAATAAAAGTAGAATTAATAAAGAAGAGATAGCAAAGAGAAGTTCTTGTCAAGAAGCTGGAGACAGTGTTGAGGGTGCTGTTAGTTTGGCAACTGGTGCAGAAAATTTTTCATTAGCACTGCTTAAAGTACAAGGCTTACATACGATAGCTTCTATAATTACTTATAACTCTTTGCTTTTAACAGAGGGAGGTTTGTCTAAAGGGTGGAGTCATAATTATGGTGTTTCAGCAAATCTTGAATTTAGAGATGAAAACAATATTAGAGTTCATTGGGATGATGGTAGGTATAATGATTTTACAAAGAGTGGAACAAAATATACCTCTACAGATTTAAATAGTCGTTTTGATGTTTTAGAAAAGACAAGTAAGGGTTATACGCTTACTAAGCAAAATAGAATGCTCTTTAAGTTCTATATGAGTGGTGTTATTCAAGAGGTTTCTAACTATCTTAACCAAAAGATGCTTATTACTTTTGATGACAATGCAAAGCTAACTTCGGTAGAAGATTTAACTTCTAACCTAAAACTACTTTATCAATATAATGGAGATGGAAAGTTGGCTAAAGTTGTTGACCCTCAACTTAACCGTGAAGCTCTTTTTACTTATGATGATAAAGGTCAACTTTCATCGGTTGAGTCAGCTAATGGTAGATATGATTTTATCTATAATGATTTAGGACAAATGACCGAAAAGACACTTGAAGGTACACGGATTTTTAAAAATACCTACCATAGCGATGGAAGAGTAAGCACAGAAGATGATGCAGATACAAGTGATGAACTGGTTAACTATAGTTTTACAGAATTTACAGAAAATGGAATTAAAAAAGTACGAACTGTTTATAAAAATGGATTAGGAAATAGTAAAACTTTTGTTTATGATGCTAAAGATTTTTTGCTTTATAGCATGAAAGACCATTATGGAAATAGTTGGACAAATAAATATGACCCAACTTCAAGAGCGTTAATAGAGAGTAGTAACCCTAAAAATCAAAAGAGCAAATATAGTTATGACACTAAAGGTAATCTACTCTCTCAAACTTTACCAAACGGGTTAGTAACTAATTATAGCTACGATAGCAACAGAAATCTACTTGAAGAGAAAATTAAACTTACAGATGGAACAATCTTCTCTACTAAATATGCCTATAATATAAACAACACACTAAAATCAAAAACACTACCAAATGGAGACAGTACTAAGTATGAGTACAACAGTGACAATCAAATCATAAAAAGTCTCTCTCCTGATAACCATGCAACGACTTATGCCTATGAAAAAGGACGAGTTTCTAAAGTGACTTACCCTAAAGGTAACACTATCACTTATGTCTACGATGAAGCAGGACGGCTAATTACAGAAACCATTATGCCACTTAACGCTACGACTCACTATACTTATGATGAAGCAGATAGGGTTACCAAAGTGACCGATGCGATGAATTATGAGGTATTTGTAAGTTACAATCAAAAAGGTCAAAAAACCTCCACCACTGATGCGATGGGTAATGTGACTTCTTATCGTTATGATGGCAATGGAAACTTGATTAAGACACTTTATAGTGACAACACAGAAACCACTTATGCCTACGATGGAGAAGACAGAGTTAAAACCATAGCCTACGCCAATGGTGCAACCAACAAGTTTGATTATGATGTATTGGGGCGTGTGACCAAGCAGATAGATGCAATGGGTAACTTTGTAGAGTTCAAGTATGATGTGTTGGGTAATGTACTTCAAAAACTAGATACCGATGGTAACTTGATAGTAAGTTATAAATATGACATCATGCAAAAAGTAGTAGAAGCAGTGGACTACTTCAACAACAAAGTATCTAACACTTACAACCAACTAGGAATGATAGAGCAGACCACCGACCCACTAGGCAGAATCAATAAGTTTAAATACGACAAGTTAGGACGACTTACAGAGGCTATAGATGCTCTAAATGGAATCTCTAAACAGAGCTACGACAAAGAGGGTAATACCAAAGATTTTACTGACCCAAATATCAATAAAACAGAGCTAAAGCATGATAAAGTTGGAAACCTAACCGAAATAAAGACAGCATCTAACAGCACGACAAAATATGAGTATGATGCCAATGGCTTACTAACCAAAGAGACCAATGCACGAGGTCAAGAGAGAAAGTACTATTACAACAAAAATGCTCAAGTAACAAGTATTGTCGATGAGATAGGAACAATAAGCTACACCTACGATGACAATGGCAATACCAAAACCATAAAAGAAAACGGCAAAACAGTCACAATGCTCTACAATGAGATGAACCAACTCACAAGCTACACCGACCAAGAGGGCAACGCTATAGGCTATAGATATGACAGTGTGGGCAATCTAGCCACACTTACCTATCCTGATGGCAAAGAGGTACACTACAGATACAACCTAGCCAATCAGCTAACTTCGGTCAAAGACTGGAACAACAATGTAACTACTTATGAGTATGACAATCATGGGCGAATGGTCAAGCAGACCTATCCAAATGGTTCAGTGTTGACACGAGACTACGATAACGGTGGCAGACTTGTCTCTCAAAAAGAGTTTTTGAGTCAGTTTGTACGCATATCGGAGTATGCTTATGAGTATGATAAGGTAGGAAATATTCTCAAAGAGCGAACCTATCCTCAAATCTCTCCAAAAGTATTGGCTTCGTTGCAGATGAGCTATGCCAAAGGAAACCTACTAAAAGAGGCAAACCAAACTGTGCCTATTTTTGACAAAGATGACAATATGTTGAGCTTTGGTTCTTTGGTTCTTGACTATGACAGCAGAAACCGATTGACCAAAGCCAATGGGGTAAGTTATGTTTATGACAGTCAAAACAACCGACTCTCAAAAACAGTAGATGGCAAAAAGACAGGTTATCTGACCAATCCAAATGCACCACTTAGCCAAGTGCTACTAAAAACCGATGCAGATGGAGGTAAAACCTATTATGTTTATGGTCTAGGGCTTCTTTCTGAAACAAAAGGTAGCCAAACACGCTACTACCACTACGACCTAAGAGGAAGTACCATTGCCCTTAGTGATAAAGATGGGTACATTACAGACAAATTTACCTATGCTCCTTATGGAAAACTCTTGACCCATACAGGTTCACACACAACACCATTTTTGTTTGTGGGAAAACATGGAGTGATGCAAGAAGAGAATGAACTTGTCTATATGAGGGCTAGGTATTATCATGAGAGTTTGAGACGATTTTTGAATCGTGATACTTTGATTGGGGAAGTTGGAGATTTTGGAAGTTTGAATCGGTTTGGGTATGTTGAGGGGTTGGTTAGTGGAAGTATTGACCCTACAGGCTATGCCGAAACAGGTGCTATGTTAGGAGGGATTTTAGGTGGAGGTGCTGGAATAGTCATATCAGGAGGATGTGATATAGGAACAGCAGGTGCTTGTACGATTGCTAATCCTGCAATAATAGTAACTACAACTACGGGAGGTGCTATTGCAGGAAGTTTAATAGAGGATGGATTAATAGTACTTACCAAACTATGTGTAAATAGTATTCAAAGTGTAGTAAGAAGTAGGTCTTCAACAAATAATAATACTCCTAAAAAACCTAAATTGGATTGTACAAAAAGTATTAAAGAGATTTATAGACTTATTAAAGATTTAGAGAAACGCTATAATAGTATGCAGAATGATATTCAAACAATTGGAACGACAACCTCTAATGGTCATATTAAATGGTCATTATTTAATGATGCTTATGATAAACCAAAAGTTGGTCATGAACGAGCAGGAACATGGAAAGGACATCAAGAAAACTTTAAAAATAAACAACTTGCTTTAGAAAGGGAAGCTTTCAGAGCAGGAGAAAATAATTGTTTATCAGCACTATTAAAGGCATTAATTAAAAAATGGTTAGAGATTAAAGCACCAAATACGCCATTATAGTGAATATAGGAGGAAACTAAAATGCTAAAAAAACTACTAACAATCATAACACTATGCACCACCCTCACACTCCACGCCACACCTGGAGCAACAAGAGGGGCTATAGATGTGACATCGTTATATGATATTATCTATGAGTATGACAAACTTAACCGAGTGACCAAAGCTACTTATGCTAGTGGGGAGAGTATTGGGTACTCTTATGATGCTGGGGGGAATTTGTTGGGGGTTTTGTTTGATGACCCGAATGCTGTGAATGATAAACTTCCTGTTATTGAGGAGTTTTCTGTTCTTAATCCTGATGCTTGTTTTGTGAATAACAGTTGTGAATTTAAGGTAAAGGCTAGAAAAGGGGATAACTTTTTAGATGGGGGGTATAGTATCGACCTATCGGGTCATAGCAGTTGTGGAAGCAGTAGTAAAAGTGCTGTTTTGGGATGGGGAGATGAAGATACTTCTGTCTTAAATGAAACCACTGTTTTAGAGAGACAACCTTGTCATATTTTGGCTGTTTTAAAAGTTTATGATGTTAAAGGCTTGTATAGCGAGAAGAAATTAACTTTGCCAACCAGTGCAACGGAGAGTGATAAAGATGCTATATCAGATAGTGATGAAGATACTTTTCCTAATGATAAAAATGAGTGGTTAGATACTGATGGAGATGGTATTTCTGATTTAGATGAAGAGAAGTATGGATTGGACTTTTTGGATGCCAATGATATATTTTTAGATAGTGATAATGATGGCTACTCAAATTTAGTTGAAATAGAAGCAGGAACAGATTTAAATATAAACACTTCTACTCCAAAGAAATTAACAACAGTTACGGTTAGTAAATTAGGAGAGAGTCTAGGAAAAGAATATATTAGCCTTGAAGTTGATGATAAATATGCCTATATATTGACAAATGATGGAATTAAAATATTTGATATTCAAAATGACAATGATATTAGGTTAGTTTCATTTTTACTTCTTGATGGTTTAAATCTTAATGGAGAGAAGGGTAAAATAGTCAAACAAGGTCAATACCTTTATGTTGCCAATGGAAGAGTAGGATTTAGGATTATTGATATATCTAACTTGTCTGACTTAAAAATAGTAGGCGTTATTCATCACGAATACAATGGAAGAGCAGTAGATGTAAGGATTCAAGGTAATTATGCGTATGTTTCATTTAATGGAGGTAATGCTCTTAATATTATAGATATAACAAATAAACAATCTCCTAAATTATTGCTTCAATATACCAAAGCAGGATTAGAACAAATGAATATACAAGGAGATTATATTTATGCTGATAGCACATCTTTTAATGGAATGGCAATTTTAAAGCTTGATAAAACTAAAAAACCTACTTTAATTGGACAATATGAAGAAGAAGGAGGTTACTTTATTGGACAAATAAAAGTACATGGAAACTATGCTTATATTTTTGTACATAACATTGGTATT
>CAYPCV010000102.1:0-17597 GCA_964409295.1 uncultured Sulfurovum sp. | reverse complement strand
TATCCTTTAACTTTGCAAAGTTTTGAAAATGTGCTAGTTCTGCCATGATATACCTTTTTAAAAGTGGTCGATAAATCGACCCTACAATAGAACCTCAACCGTACTAGAATCAAGCTCAACCTTTTTAGCTTTGCTTATTCTATCCTCTTGAAGTTTTACTTTTAGCTCGTCGTCTTGAAGAGCCATAATTTGAATTGCTAAGTACGCTGCGTTTACAGCTCCTGCTTTACCGATGGCTACTGTTCCTACAGGCATTCCTGCTGGCATCATAACTGTACTAAAAAGAGCATCTTCTCCTCTTAGAGGGCCAGATTCCATTGGTACACCTAAGATTGGTTTTGTCGTAGTCGATGCCAATGCACCTGCTAGATGGGCTGCCATTCCTGCTGCTGCAATGAAAACTTGTGCACCTTTTGCTTCAGCTTCTTTGATGTATGTTTTTGTTCTCTCTGGGCTTCTGTGAGCTGAAGAGATAATTAACTCATACGGTACACCAAACTTTTTTAGTGTCTCTGCACACTCAGACATAATACTATAATCACTCTTGCTACCCATTACTATTGATACAAATTTCATTTATATACTCCAACATCTTAATTTATTGGGCGAATAATAGCTGTTTTTCTCTTCAAATTAGCCAAAAATCCATGAGAAAAACTCTGCAATAGCTCTAACGGCTTTCATAACAAAATGTATAATCTTTTCAATAGTTTCCATAGAACTATTATACTAAAAGCAGACCTTTTTTAGCTTTTGCTTCGGCAATTCCTCTTCTAAGAATCGTATAACTTGGTAGTTTTATAGGTAAAACAATATTATTTAAATCCCCACTATGAATACATTCAAACTCTTTTCCTGTAGTTGAAATTATCTTTTTAAACTCAATAAAAAATGCTCCATGCTCTTGCGTGATTTTACACTCTTCACTCTCCATCTCTTCTACGGTTACGCCTACAGGTAATACAATTTCTATCTTGTCTCCGACACAAGTTTTGTCTTTACATCTCCATGTTGTGCCATTTTCACTAACCAAACCTGCGACTTGATGCGTTCCATCTTGAATGGTAAAGGTGTGTGATTGAGTATTATTTCGCTCAAACGGTTTACTTACCAAGTAGGCATCTGAAAAACCTCTATTTTGAGTAGTATTTAACTCTTTTTGATAACGTGCTTCGTTAAAATCTCCTGCATAATAGTCATCTATTGCATGTCTATACGCTTTTGTTACCACTCCTGCATAATAAGGCGATTTGGTTCTTCCTTCTATTTTTAATGAATCAATGACACCTGATTTTAAAATCTCATCTACATGAGAAGCCATATTCATATCTTTTGCATTCATAATATAAGTTCCAATCCCCTCCTCTTCATCAAGTCTAAATGTGGTATTTGATTCTGGACTATGAGCATAAATTTCATACGGAAAACGGCAATCATTGGCACAGCTTCCACGGTTTGGCACTCTTCCTGTTTGAAGAGCAGATACCAAACATCTTCCACTATAGGCAAAACACATTGAACCATGTACAAAAATTTCTAGCTCTAAATCAGGAAGCACTTTTTTGATGGCTTCACAATCTTTTAGAGAAATTTCACGAGCCACAATAATTCGTTCTACGCCCATGTCGTAATAGACTTGTGCATCCAACACATTCATAACATTGGCTTGAGTAGAGAGATGTATAGGAATTTGTGGAGCAACTTTTCTTGCCATTGCTACAACACCTGGGCTAGATACAATTAGTGCATCAGGTTTTAGCTCTGCCATTTTGGCAATATGGTTTTCATAGAGTTTGAGTTGAGAGTTAAAAGGAAAAGAGTTTACTGTCGTATAAACTTTTTTACCTCGTGCATGAGCATACTCTATTCCCTCAGCATAAGAGTCTACATCAAACTCTTTTCCTGAACGAATACGAAGTGAAAAGGTACTGGTGCTTCCATATACAGCGTCAGCCCCATAGGCTAAAGCGATTTTAAGTTTTTCTAAATTTCCTGCTGGGGCTAAAAGTTCTGCTTTTTGCATGGTTTATCCTAGATATTATTTTTTGAAATATTACAATATAAGTATTAAAGAATAGATTTTAGCAGGGTTAGCAAAGCTAAAAAAGTTTGGATATAATCTTTAAAATTGTGTGACAAGGAGTTTATTATCTGTCTTATTATAACTATTATTATGTTGGGGTTCTCTATTCAAAATTTACTTATAGAAAATTGGCTAACAGGAATTGTTCAACTTATTATCGCTTTAGGGTTTGTACTTCTGCTTATCAACAATATTCGTCAAACACGAGCCATGAAAAATGGAACTACTTGCGATAAAGGTTGTGCTGTAACCAACTGGATTGGAAATTTATTTAAAAAGAAAGAGGAGTAATGGAACATTTTTTTACCTGCCCATACTGTTGGCAACGAATATCTATGATTTTAGATAGCTACGAAGAGTATAATGATTATATTGAAGATTGTGAGGTCTGTTGTCGTCCGATTGAGATAAAATTTTCTATTGTAGATGATAGGCTTGTTTCATTTAGAGCCAAAGAGATGGAAGGGATTTAACCTTCCATACTTTTCTAAAACTATTTAATCTGATTAAGCATAGCTTGAAATGACTCTTCAAAAGCTACTAAGCCATCATCTAATAATTTTTTATAGATTTTATCCATATTAAAATCATTGTCTTCTAGGTTCATAAAGTAGCCATTAATCAGCTTATCATCAAGAGGTAAAGCCTCTTTTGTCTCAAAAGGATGATTTTTTAAATGTGCTTCAATTGTTGCTAATGGTGCTGTATTTACAGAGTGTGGTGCCATTAAACCTTCAATATAATAGTTTGCAGGAAGTGCGTCGCCCTTGACACCTGTACTCGCAAACAATGCACGAATATTTGGAATTTCATTATCTTCAATCATATTGTAAATTTTACCAGCATTGTAGATACCTGTTTTATAAGGGTCAATACCACAAGCTTCTAACTCAACATCTAAGGCTCTATCAAAACGACTTACAAATACAGAGATAACAGCTTCTACTCGACAGGCTCCATACTTCTCGCCTTGCTCAATACCCTTGGTCATGGCTTTAAAACATTGTACTGCTTGTTTTGGAGAGAAAACTAACGTCGCATTTACAGAGATTCCATTCTCAATCAATACGGTCATCGCTTCGTATCCTGCTTGTGTTGCAGGTACTTTTACCATAACATTTGGCTCGCCAATAGCTTTGAAAAGTCGCTTACCCTCTTCTATTGTTCCTTTGGTATCGTTGCATAAAAAGGGATCAACTTCAATTGAAATAAATCCATCATTTCCCTCATCGTAAAGAGGTCGTAACATCTGTGCAGCAGTACGAATATCTTCAATTGCCAATGCTTCATACTTCTCTTTAGCCGATTTTCCCTCTAAACTTGCCAACTGCTCTTTATAAGCAGGCGATGTTGTAATGGCTGTTGCAAAAATAGCAGGATTTGAGGTTGCCCCATTAACAATCCCCTGCTCTAACAACTTACCAAACTCATTTTTCAAATAATCTCTCTCAATAAAATCCAACCATAATGAAAAACCAATATCTCTATTTACCATTGCCTTGTACTCCCTTACTTCTCTGTGTATTTCCATGCCCAATCTCTCCAAGAACCAAAATCGGTAGAGTCATCTAAACTCTCTTCTAGTTGGTCTAAAAAGCTATTCCGTTGAACCAATTCAGCACCCCATTTCAACATATGTGGTGTCTCAACTTGGCAATCAATAAAATGATAACACTTTTTAACACATATATTACTTAATGCGTAAAGAGCTACTTTAGAAGCGTCTGGCATGTAGGTAAACATTGATTCTCCAAAAAAAACTTTTCCCATAGCAATGCCATAAAGTCCTCCTACTAATTTGCCTTCATAGTAGGTCTCAATAGAGTGAGCAAAGCCCATATCATAAAGCTCTTTATAGGCCTCTTTCATCTCTTTTGTTAGCCATGTACCCTCTTGATTTGGTCGAGGGATATTGCCACAATGAGAAATAACCTCTTCAAAGTTATGGTCAAATTTAACTTCATAACCTCTGTTTCGCAAGACTCTACGAAAAGATTTTGATGTTTTAAAGTTTTCAGGATAGAGAAGCATACGAGGATTAGGAGACCACCACAAAATAGGGTCAGTAGGATTAAACCAAGGGAAAATACCAGAACGATATGCTTTTAGAATACGATTTGGATTTAAGTCGCCTCCAAATGCTAAAAGCCCCTCTTCACTCGCCTCCCTTGGATTGGGAAAGTCATGTGAAGAGCTACGCAATTGAGGAATATAGTAATCATCATCAAATATTGAAGACAAAATCCAGTTTCTCCTGTTTGTAATTTACTTTAACCGTTCCACCATCTTTTAGTTCGCCAAATAAGATTTCATCAGTTAATGCTTCTTTAATTTCTCGGTCAATCACACGAGCAACCTCTCTTGCACCATATGAGTCACTGTAACCTGTTTCTGCTATATAGTTTCGAGCTTTTTTACCTAATTTGATGGTAATTTTTTTACTCTCCATCTGCTTATTGAGTTTAGCTATTTCAGTATCAACTATTTGTTCTACAACTTCTAACGATAAGTGATTAAACTTAACCACTGAACTCAAACGGTTTCTAAACTCTGGCGAGAAATAATCGTTTAGAGCATTTTCTGTTTTAGAGCTGTTATCTTTATTGAAGCCCATTACATTTGCCTCTTTAGTTCCAAGGTTTGAGGTCATAATCAAAATAACATTTTTAAAATCACTAACCATTCCATTATTATCAGTCAGTTTTGCCCCATCCATTACTTGAAGTAATACATTCATAATATCAGGATTAGCTTTTTCCACCTCATCAAGAAGCAATACTGTATGAGGATTCTTTTTAACCATTTCTGTCAAAAGTCCACCCTGCTCGTACCCAACATACCCAGGAGGAGCTCCAATCAATCGGCTAAGTGCATGTTTCTCCATGTATTCACTCATATCAATTCGTTCAAAGTGAATATCCATACTCTCTGCTAATCCTGCTGAAAGTGCTGTTTTACCAACCCCTGTTGGACCGACAAACAAAAATGAGCCTATCGGTTTGTCTGCTTGATTTAACCCTGCATACGAACGTTTTATCGCTTGTACTACGGTATCAATCGCTTCATCTTGACCAATAATCTTAGACTTCATTACATCTGCCAAGTTTCTAAGCTTGGAAGTATCATCTGAAGAGACCACGGTTGAGGGAAGATTCAACATACGAGAAACAGAAAGCTCAATATCTGAAGAGGTAACTATTACATTAGATTTATCTCTAAGCATAAAATGAGCCCCCACTTCATCAATAATATCCATCGCTTTATCTGGCAAAAATCGGTCATGAAGGTACTTAACCGATAAAGAGATAGCCGACTCTAACGCTTCATCTGAAAACTCAATCTGATGATACGCTTCATACTTATCTTTGACCCCTTTTAAAATAATCAAGGTATCTTCTACTGATGGTTCATCAATATCGATTTTAGAGAAACGTCGAGAGAGTGCTTTGTCTTTATCTAAATGATTCCGAAACTCTGCATAGGTTGTCGCACCAATACATTTAAGTTCTCCTCTTGCCAATGCAGGTTTGAGTAGATTCGCAGCATCCATACTACCACCAGATGTTGCTCCTGCACCAACCAAAGTATGAATTTCATCAATAAATAGAATCGCTTTATCCACTGTTTGAAGCTCACTCAAAACACCTTTTAGGCGTTTTTCAAAATCTCCACGATATTTTGTTCCTGAAATCATTGCACCCAAATCCAATCCGAAAATTGAACTTCCTTTAAGAATTTCAGGTACTTCATCGTTTGCAATTTGCAATGCTAATCCCTCGGCAATCGCTGTTTTACCCACACCTGGCTCGCCAACTAACAGTGGATTATTTTTCTTTCTTCTACATAATGTTTGCATCACTCTGTCTATTTCAGAAGCTCTTCCTACTACTGGGTCTATTTTTCCACTGCGTGCAACAGCCACCAATTCGGTTGTATACGCTGTCAAATTAGGAGTAGTATCTTCATCGTTACTGTTTTCTTGATGTTCGTCTATATCTGAATGAGAAATAACTTCTAAAATATCCAAACGACTCACACCTCGTGATTGCAACACGGTATAAGCAAAACTTTTTGTTTGCGTAAAAATAGAAGCCAACAAGTCTCCTATTTTTGCCTCTGGTCGCCCAGATGCATTAATATGGTTAACCATGTCGTTCATTACATGCGACAGAGCCAAGGTTTCATACGGTTCATAAACCCCATTCTCTTCTTCTAAATCTTCCATAATAGGATTATTTAGTTCAATATACTGTTCAACAGCCTCTTGCATCTCATCTACATTAGCACCTACCATTGTAAGTATTTCACTGCCCTCTGCACTTTTTAGAATAGATAAAAAAATATGTTCTAAAGTTAAATATTCATGTCTGTTCTCTTTAGCAAATTTGACTGAGGCTCTAAATATATTGTTAAGTTCTATACTAATCATTTTTTATCCTTTTTCCTGAGTTTACACTTCTTCCATTGTAGCGAGTAACGGAAATCCATTACTTTTTGCCAACTCTTTAACCTGATACACTTTTGTCTCTGCAATTTCAAAGGTATAAATACCACACACTGCTCTTCCTGATTTATGTATGGCTATCATAATCTCCTCTGCTTGATTAATATTTTTATGAAATACATTCACTAAAATCTCAACAACAAAGTCCATGGTACTGTAGTCATCATTATGTAACAAAACTTTATATTTTGTTGGTTCAGCCAAAGCCAACTCTGACTCTAACTCTTCTTCTATTTTCGACACTTAACTATCCTCTACTATTACTATATATAATACTAGTATAGCTTATTTTGTGTTACAATACTAGTAAAAATTTGGAGTTTAATTGTGAAATCCCTTTTTGTAACAGCGACCAATACGGATGTTGGTAAAACCTACACAACTCTAAAGCTTATTGAATACTTAGGAGAACAAGGTATATCTGTTGGTATTTGCAAGCCCATTGAGACAGGTGTTATAGAAGAGCCTTTGGATGCAACGCTTCTTTTAAAGCAGGTTCAAAAGTACAATAAAAACTTTCATAACTTAAAAGCTAAAGATATTACAGCATACACTTTTGAACTACCATCAGCCCCTTTTTGTGCAGATTTAGAGAAAACAATTCAAATAGAAGATATAAAAAATAAGATTAATGAGTTAGCAAAACTCTGTGATATACTTATTATTGAAGGAGCAGGTGGACTCTTTGTACCTATTACAGCCACTTACAAAATGATTGACTTAATATCAGAGTTAAAGTGTAATACGCTATTAGTAACGCCTTCAAAACTGGGCTGTATCAATGATACTCTGTTAAGTATAGAAGCATTAACAAATAGAAATATACCTTTTGAATGGGCTGTAAATCTTTTTGAAGAGAGAGATAATTTCAAAGAAGTTACACAACCCTTTTATGATGAAGTTTTTCCAAACTGGTGGAGTGTGCAAGAGAAGTTGGAGAATTTTATAGAAAAACTCTCCTAAGATTTATTAATCTTTTTTAGGAATGAATTTTCCACAACCTTTATCTTTTGTTCCTCCAAAAGTTTTTACTTCGCGTGCTGTTTTATTTTCATAAATAACCGTTCGTTGACATTTTGTAGACTCTTTACACTCCATATTGTTACATCCAATATCTTCTGGTACTGCCATGTTCTTTCCTTGTTGTTAATTTTTTTGAATTATACTGATTTTTTATAAAAAGATTAACACTAAATTAACACTAAAGCTATAAACTATCTAAAAAAAAGCGAGAAATTCATGAAAAAAATTCTAATACTTATAACCCTTTTACTAACATTAAGCTCTAGTACCTTTGCTCAAGAGGCAAGCAACAATCAGAAAATGCCTACACGATTTCAATCTGTTCCTCTTGACAAAGCCCAACTTCTTCAAACAGGAAAAGGTAAGATGTTCTGTCCTAGTTGTGGAATGACGCTTCCTATGTTTTACAAAACAAATCATGCTGTAGAGAGTAATGGAACGGTTAAACAGTACTGTTCGATTCACTGTTTGGCAACAAACATACATAAACATAATTTAAAAGATGTAAAAGTAGTAGACAATACAAGCCTAAAATTTATAGATGCAAACAGTGCATGGTATGTGGTAGGAAGTACAAAAGCAGGAACAATGAGCAGAATTAGTAAATATGCTTTTGCTACTAAAAAAGATGCTCAATCATTTGCTAAAAAGTTTTCAGGAGAAGTAAAAACTTTTGAAGAGACTCTAAAATTTGTTCAAGAGAATCTTGCCAAAGCACAAAAGATGATTGCTAAAAAACAAGCGATGATGGCAAAAAAAGGCGAAATGATGTTTGGAAAAATTTGTAAACCTACAGAAAAAACTTTTGACTCTGTTGCAGAAGCAAAAAGCTATCTAAAAACAGAAGAGATTTGTGGTAAAATTAAAGGAAAAAAACTTCAGGCTATTGCACTATATTTAACGTCAAGAAGTAAATAACAAGGACTATAATGAGACGCTTTCTGCTTACGCTTTTACTTATTTGCTCTGCTCTTTATGCACAAGAGCAGAGCAAAGAACTCTCTGCTAATAAATATGCAAAACTGGTTCAAAAAGGCGAAAAAATTTCAGAAAAACTTTGTGAGGAGAAAAAGCTCTCAAAAATTACAGCTAAAAATTTAACAGAGATTTCTAAACAACTAGAAGAATTTAAGCCGTGTATGAGACTCAACAAAAGAGATAAAGAGGCACTGAGCTATTTTTTAATGGCAAAAGAGACTACACACGAACATGCAAAAGAAGCCATAATCGTACCCCCAAAAAGCAAGTGTCCTGTCTGTGGTATGTTTGTGACAAAATACCCAAAATGGGTTAGCATTATTAAAGTAGAAAATAAAATAAATTACTTTGATGGGGTTAAAGATATGATGAAATATTATATCTTTAATAGTGATTTTCCCTATGATAGAAGTAAAATTACAGAGATAAAAGTTACTGATTTCTATACCCTAAAAGGAGTTGATGCAAAAGAGGCATTTTATGTTTTAGGTTCAGATATTTATGGACCTATGGGCGATGAGTTAATCCCTTTTGAAACAAAAGAGGGAGCAAAAAACTTTATGAAAGACCACAATGCAGATAAAATCATTCGATTTCAAGAGATTAATCCCAAACTTATCATGGCACTTGATGGTATAGAATATAGTAACTAGGAAAAGCATGATAAAATCTTTTTTAATCTTGACCTTACTTTTAATAACAATGCTTATTACTATCTCTTTGCACTATTTTCAATCTTCTACAAAAAATAGAGTGCAGAGACTTCAAACACTCACGCAACTAACTCATGACTCACGACTCTCTCTTTCGGTGGCGTATGATGAATCGTATTATAACCCCAGCTATCCAGAGATGCCAAATTTAAAAAAGATGGATTTTATCTATGAATAGCACATTTTTAAACAATGCCTTTTGGCACTTTTTGACTCTGCAACTCTTTAAAGAGCGTAGTAAACACCTAAGCGTTGTTATGGTCTCTGTACTTTTACTCTTTTTACTCTCTTCGGTGCTATTTCTCTCATCTTCTATTCGTTTTTCATTAGAACAGACACTCGAATCACAACCCGATTTTGTAGTAAGCCGTCTACAAGGGGGAACAGCTGTTCCTGCTTCTTTCTCTTGGAGTGATGAACTGCTTGATATTTATGGAGTCACAAAAGTAACACCAAGAGTCTATGGACGATACTTTTTTCAAGCCAAAGAGAAATCATTTTTAATTGTAGGGGTTGATTTTTTTGAAGAGCAGAGTCAAAAAAACCTAGAGAAACTTATAGATAATATCGACCTAAAAGCATTTCTGAAAAATAAACAGATGATTGTAGGAAAAGGGGTCAAAAGATACCTTGAAGAGCATTTTTACAACAGTGAGTACAATTTTTTAACCCCCAAAGGCGAATTTGAAAATATAAAGATTTTTAAAACACTGCCAAAAGAGACTCAACTTATTGCAAACGATATGATTATCATGCCTATTGATTTGGCTAGAAAAGTTTTGGGCTACAGCGAAGAAGAAGTCAGTGATATTAGTTTTAATGTACCCAATCCTGATGAGTGGAAGCAGATAAACGACAAAGTTTCAGCACTGCATTATGACCTGCAAATTGTCAATAAAAATGAAGTAAAAAAATCCTATAAAACCCTTTATAACTACAAAGGTGGATTTTTTCTGATTCTATTTTTAATTGTACTCATGACCTTTTCACTAATTTTATACCAACGCTACAACATGGTCTACTCTAGTGAAAAACGGCATATTGGACTTCTTCGTGCTTTAGGGTGGAGTATAAATGATGTTTTAAAACTCAAATTCATGGAGACAATTATCTTAATAATAACTTCTTATACGATAGCTGTTTTTATGGCCTATCTTTTTGTATTTATGATTGATGCACCTATACTAAAAAACATCTTTTTAGGGGGTCAAAACCTACAAAATAGCGTAAAGTTTATTCCTGTAGTCGATATGGCTACATTAAGCTCTATCTTTCTGCTCTATGCCATTCCTTTTATAACAGCAGTACTTATTCCTGTTTGGAGAGTTTCGGTTAGCAACCCAAAAGAGGCGATGTTATGATAAAAATAGAAAACTTATATAAGAGCTTCTATCAAGAGAACAGTGAGACGAAGATACTCATAGATATTAATCTGCACATTAAAAAAGGCGAACTTGTTATTTTAAAAGGAATCAGTGGTAGTGGAAAAACAACGCTACTCTCGTTAATGGCAGGACTAGACAGACCCTCTAAAGGAAAAATTCTTATAGAAAACGACCCCATCTCTAAACTCCCCGACCTCTTTGCCTCTGAACTGCGTGCCAAAAAGATTGGAATGATTTTTCAGCACTTTAACCTTTTTGAGCATCTCTCTGTCAAAGAAAATGTGACCATTCCTATGATTCCCTCAAAACTCTCTATGAAAGAGATTTACACAAAAGTAGATAGAGCATTAGAGTTAGCCAATATTACGCATAAAAAGAGCTTGCTTGCCTCACGACTTTCAGGTGGCGAGAAACAGAGAACAGCCATTGCCCGAGCGTTGGTGGCTGACCCTGATATTATTTTATGCGATGAGCCTACAGCCAATTTAGACAAAGAGAACTCTCTGCTCTTTATTCAAACCATCAACACACTGCATAAAATGGGTAAAACCATTGTCATTGCCACTCACGACCCACTTTTTGAGAACTTAAATTTTGAAAACCGTATCATTCCGATGGTTGATGGTCAAATCGTACCATGAATGAAGTTCTCTTATCTAACCAAGTCATAATCTATCTCTTAAGCGAGAGTACTCTATTTTTACTGCTTGCTATCGCATTTATAGTATCTATAAGAATTTTACTCAAATGGGATTTTGAAAGTTTTAACCCAATTCAATTTACATTAGAGAAACAGACCTACTTGGTCAGTACTATAACGCTATTTGTATTTATCATGAAATTTTTCCTACTTATCTATTTTGTATTTACTATTGATGCTCTCTCTTTGCTTATCCCAGGGGCAATGTGTGGGGCAGGAGTCATTACAGCCAATGAGTATGGAACACCTCTTTTAGCCTTAAAACTGTTACTTCTTGCTCTCTTAATCTTTTGGTTTTATCTGCACTCTTATGATATTCATACTAAAAACCATCAATATTTCAAACAAAAATCATGGCTATTTTTAGCTATTTTTCTCTTTATCATCATTGAACTCTTTTTAGACTTTCAATACTTTTCAACTATAGACACTCATCTACCTGTAAGCTGTTGTTCTGCACTTTTTGGGCAACTCGAAGGGGCGAACCCTTTACCTTTTGGCTTGAACATCTCTCTGTTATTAGTACTCTTTTATCTGCTCTATTTTTTAGTGATTTTAACACTCAATTTAAACTATAAATTTCTTTATATTCTAAGTAACACTCTTTTTCTCTATATCGCATACTATTCTGTGGTCTACTTTTTTGGTACGTACATATACCAACTTCCTACCCATAAATGTCCGTTTTGCATGCTTCAATCTGACTATTTTTATATTGGCTATACTCTTTGGGCTTCTCTATTTTTAGGAACATTTATTGGCATCAGCGATACACTCTCTGCTCTGTGGATAAAAAAAACAAATCTAAAACATAAAAGAATGGTTAGCTATTTACTTAGCTTATTTGTGTTATTATGTACCGTTTATATCGCTGTTTATTACATAAATAACGGTGTATTATTATAATTGGAGAACCTGTATGAAAAAACTTCTACCCCTACTTATTATCTTTGTTATTTTGGGTATTTCTGCTGTTATTTTTATCTCTATAGCAAAAGAGAACCAACCAGTAACCATTGTAAAAGGCAACACAGAAAAAAAAGCCCTAGAGTTTAAACTCAACTTTACCAATGACTCTCACTGTAAAATGCTTATAAGTGAAAGAAAAAATGCTCTGCAAGTAGTCAATCCCGATGGAGAAACATGGTTTTTTGATGACCCTCTCTGTATGGTAGAGTGGCTTGAAAAGAAGTCATTTAAAAAAGAGGCAAAGATTTGGGTCTATACACTAGACACAAACCAATGGATAGATGCCAAAAAAGCATGGTATGGAGTAACCGATAAAACAGCCATGCACTCAGGATTTGGAGCAAGAGAAGAGAAAATAGAAAAAAGCATCGATTTTTCAGAGATGTCTCTGCGTGCTTTACGAGGCGAGACCTTAGCTAATCCAAAAATCAGAAAAAAACTTTTAGGACATTAAATGGAAAACATTGATTTAATCTCCATTGCTACCATTGCTTTTCTAGGGGCTTTTGGACACTGTATTGGTATGTGTGGGGGAATTGTTATTGCTTATAGTAGCCGAAAAATAGAAGAAGATTGGTCAAACTTTACCCAAGCATTAGCACACCTTATCTACTCTTTTGGTCGTATCACAACCTATGTTATGTTGGGTGCTATTTTTGGTGCAATTGGGGGTGTAGCACAATTTAACGGCTACACCACAGCAGGAATGACCATTATTGCAGGTATTTTTATGATATTAGCAGGTCTTTCACTCTTAGGTAAATTAAAATTTTTGAGCAAATTAGAACACTCTTTTTCAAGTACAAAACTCTATCAAGACGTTTTTCGTCATGTTTTACGTTCAAAGTCTCTATACAGTTTCTATATTTTGGGTCTTTTAAACGGTCTACTTCCTTGTGGCTTGGTCTACTTTTTTGCTGTAACGGCTGCAAGTACAGGTAGCCCTCTTTGGGGTGGAATCGTTATGTTTATTTTTGGAATCAGTACCATTCCAGCTCTGTTTAGCTTGGGCTTTTTTACCCAACTACTCAACCGAGGCTCACTACGAAAACTTATGATGAACATAGCTTCTATTATTGTTATTTTATTTGGTATTTATACGATTTATAGAGGTTACGATTTTATAGAAAATCCAAACAAATCAGTCTTGAATTGTTGTGAAGCAGAGCAGGAAGATATTAATAATACAAAGGGTGTACCTTTTAAGAAATAAGACATTTAAGACAGAGAATAAAAGATTCTCTATCAATAAATGATGAATTACATCCCTGGAATTCTAGGAATTTTTCCTAGTTTAGAGTTTTTACAATACCAACCCCAACCTTTTTTCATCCAGTGACCAACAAATGGCATTGGAATCATCTTTCCTCCGTTGTTATCTCGATAAACAAAAGCTGCACCATCTCCTGTATCCATAACACATAAAATATTTAAATGGTCAAGATAACTATTTCTAGAGATAATCCCTTGTGAACGGTTAAAGATATTTTTTGCCACATTTTTTGCCATTACTTCAGCCACATGTCCCTGCTTTGCACGCCACTCTGGACCCATTAATGAAGCTGAATCTCCAATAGCAAAAACTCCATCAAAACCATCAATTTCATTAAATTCATTGGTTACAACAAAACCTGCCTCACTCAATGGTAAATCTGATGCTTCTAAAATAGAATGTCCTTTACCTGCTGAGATAAACATTGTTAAATCAGACTCAATTTTTTTGCCATCTTCAAAATTAATACCATCAGATTCAAATGAAGTAATTTTTGAACCAACTTTTTTAGAAATATTGGTCATACCAAACATCTTGTCCATCATTACTAATGATTTTTCACCCATTTTTTGACCAGGTTTTTCCATAGGGGCAAAGAACACAAGATTAAACTTATCACGCAGACCTTTTCTCTTTAACATGGTATGTACATTAAATAGAACTTCAAATGCAGGGCCACCACGAACTGCCGAGGTATCTTTTGGATTTCCACCAAAGCCCATTGCAATTGTCCCTGAACCTTTTTCAATCAAGACATCAAGACGTTTTTTGAGTTCTACAGCCTCTTCGGGTTTACCACAAATAGAAAGTGTGTTCTCTATCCCTTTTAACTTTATTTTATCTTGACCAAGAGCCACAACAATATAGTCATAATCATCTAAAACACGACCACTCTCCAAAGTTACTTTTTTATTTTTTGCTTCTAATGAACTTACAGCATCAACAAGAACTTCAAAATCATGCTTTTTAGCCAATTGAGCTAAAGGTACAGAAATTTTCTCTTTTGTTGTCTCTCCTGTTGGAATCCAAATTGATGTAGGATAGATATAGAAGTAGTCTCTATCTGAAACCAATGTTACTTCTAAATTTTCCTCTTTTTTCAAATAGATTGCACTCTCTACACCTGCAAATCCACCACCCAATACTAGTACTTTTTTCATCTTTTTCTCCACTTTATTTATTAACTATAGATTCAACCCATGAAACCATTGCTTTATGAGCTTGAGGGTTTGGGGCATCCATAAAACTAACTACAAATTTATCTGACATCTCTACAACACCAAAAGAACGAGGTCTTACAGACAACATAAGAGGGTCAGAGAGGTCTTTTCCAAAACAACAGATAATATTTTTTGCATCTAAAATATCTGAAGATAGAGTACCCTCTTCTAAGCCTTGTGTATGAGAATAATGATTAAATATTGCAATATAGGTAGCAACAGGATGAGCATCAATCTTTGATTTTAAATATGCTAAAACCTCATCCACACTCTTAAATGTTGTTGTATCTTTTGCTATTTCCAGTACGTTTACTGGGTATTTTTCCATTAAATTCATTTGTGTCATCTATTTGCCTTTGTTATAATATTATTATTTTTATAACTATACCTTATGTTATTTAAAGAGAGGTTTAATCCTTATAGATTAAATAATTCTATATTTTTTTAGCTATAATCTCACAAAAAATAAACAGAAAGGGTACTCTCTATGCAACACCTTGTTGATACCAATGATTTTACAAAAGAGCAACTAGCCAATATAATGAATGATGCATCTACCTTCAAAAAACAGATGCCAAGCCAACTCTTACGCGATAAACTGCTAATAACACTTTTTTTTGAAAGTTCTACTCGTACACGAAGTTCTTTTGAGGTAGCCGCAAAAAGATTGGGTGCATCGGTGGTACATCTTGACCCATCAAAAAGTTCAACGTCAAAAGGGGAAAGTTTAGAAGATACCTTTTCAAACCTTTGTGCAATGGAACCTGATGGGGTTATTATTCGTCATGAGTACAACAATACTCCTCAAAAACTTGCCAACAAAGAGCTAACAACCGTTATAAACGCAGGAGCAGGAAACTACGCCCACCCTACCCAAGCTCTGTTGGATTACTTTACAATGTTGGAGCATTTTGATAGCGATAGCTTAGAGGGAAAAACCATTGCTATTGTAGGCGACATTGTTAGCTCTCGTGTGGCATCTTCAGGAATTCGTCTCTTTACAAGAATGGGAATGAATGTTGTTCTTGTTGCACCAGAACCTTTTATGCCTGACAATGATTTACCTAAATATGAACATTTGGATGATGTGATTGATAATGTCGATATTATTATGAGTCTACGAGCCCAACTTGAACGTCATAAAGCTCCTATTTTTGAAGATTATAATGAGTATGCAAATGAGTATTGTATCTCAAAAGAGCGAATGGGAAACAGAGACATTTTACTTCTACATCCAGGTCCTGTAATGAGAAATATTGATATATCTGATGAGATGCTTGAAGATAATCGCTGTAAAGTACTAACCCAAGTAAAAAATGGTGTCTTTGTCCGAATGGCAATACTAAAAGCCCTACTTCTTGATAACTAATGGAAGAAATCTCTAAACTTGCCAAACAGAGAGAGCCTTTTCTCTTTGTTATCTCTTATGATTTATGTTCTAGCTTTGTTCAGCCACTCAATAAACTAGACAATGATGTCTTTTTTAAAATAGGAAATCAAAGAAACTACCCAAAAAGACCATTAGAAAAAGAGTACTCTCTTAAAAAGTCTCCATTGGAGTTTAAAAAGTATCAAGATTCTTTAGAGAAAGTTTTAGAAGAGATACGCGCAGGAAATACCTATCTGCTGAACTTAACTTTTAAGACAGCTATCGAATCAAATTTATCTTTAAAAGAGATTTTTACCTATGCACGAGCAAAATACAAACTCTATTTTAAAAATCAATTTATCTGTTTTTCTCCTGAAAAATTTATAGAGATAAAGGGTAATACCATTGCTACTTATCCTATGAAAGGGACGATAGAAGCATCTATTCCTAATGCTAAAGAGAGCATACTTTCAAATGAAAAAGAGATGGCAGAACATGTAATGATTGTTGATTTGATGCGTAATGATTTGGGTAGAGTAGGAACAAATATTCAAGTTAAAAAATTTCGATACGTAGAAAAAATTAAAGCAGGAAACAAAGAGTTACTACAAGTTAGTTCAGAAATTACAGCAACACTTCCTGAAAATTGGAGAAACAATCTGGGAGATATTCTAAACAAACTTCTACCTGCTGGTTCTATTACAGGAACACCAAAAAAGAGTACTGTAGATATTATTGCTCGTATAGAAGATTATAATCGAGAATTCTATACAGGAGTATTTGGAATTTTTGATGGAGAAAATTTATACTCTGCTGTTATGATACGTTTTATTGAGAGAGAAAATGAAAAATTATATTATAAAAGTGGAGGAGGCATTACCCTAGACAGCAGTGCTAAAAGTGAATATGAGGAGCTGATAGATAAAATCTATCTGCCACTCTAAAGAATTAATGAACAGTTGTTACAAATCCATTTGCAATTCGTCCTGAAGATAAAGCACGTTTAGCATCTGAACGACTTGAAAAACCTGTTAAAATTACTCTATAAATAGTTCGACCTCTGCTTGTTCCTTTTTCTACAATAGCCTTATATTGCCCACTATTTGCATTTGCAACTGATTGTGCTTTTCCACGGCTTGAAAATGCACCAATTTGAACACCAACCGAACCAGATACTCCTGAAGAAGAGGAGGAAGAAGAAGAAGAGTTGTAACTTCCATATGCACTATTATCAGTATACGATGAACCATGACTTGATGATGAACCACCATAAGTAGAAGAGCTTGATGAACTACCACCAGAATTACGAACAATAAATGCACCAGGGAAACGTCGTTCTTTTAACCTATTTGCTTCACTAACCGAAGAGATTCCTGAAAT
>CAYPCV010000101.1:0-6347 GCA_964409295.1 uncultured Sulfurovum sp. | reverse complement strand
TAATCGTTATTGGACTCTTTTGGTTTTGTATAGCCACTTAGTCCGTCAAATTGGCGTAAGGTATCAAACTCATCCCATCTGTCTGTAACCAGTTTATGAGCATAAGATTGATGAGAAACATCAAAAATAAAAGGGTTTTTTGTTGCATCAAATACGGCATGCATGGCTACAATAATATCTGTAGCTCCTAAGGTAGAACTTAGATGCCCTCCATTTTTACTAACGGTATCTAAAATTTTTTGACGTACTTTTCGTGCTATATCTTCTAGTTCTGCTGTATCTTTTGTTTTTAAATCTCCAAATTTATTAATGATAATACCTTCCTTAATACTGAAAAGAGTCTATCATTTTGTTCTTTAGTTCCAATGGTAATACGCACAGCATTCATACCATAAGAGGCTAAGTTACGAATAATTACACCTTGTTTTAGTAGCTTATCTGAAATTTTTGTTGAATCCATTGTGTCGTCAAAAAGATAGGTTATAAAGTTGGTATAACTATCTATATAAGAGAAGCCTAGCTCTTTTGCAAAGGCTTCATAACGTTTTATTTGCTCTGTATGCAAGGCGATAGACTCTGTAACAAACTCTTCATGTTTACACGCTTCGATACCTGCTACAAGCGAAAGGGTACTGATGTTAAAAGGAGGACGCATTTTGTAAAGTTCATTAATAAGGGTGCTATTTGCAATACCGTAACCAACACGCATTCCACCAAGTCCATAGGCTTTAGAGAATGTTCCCAAATAGATAACGTTTGAAAAATTGATTAAATCGTTAGGAGTAATACTGTATTTCTCATCTTTGGCCGCAGCGTACTCCATGTATGCACCATCGACAACGACTAATGTCTCTTCTGAAATGGCATTAATAATTTTTAAAACATCCTCTTTTGAAGTTGCATCGCCTGTTGGGTTATTGGGTGTACAGAGATAAACGATTTTAGGTTTATGTTCATTATACGCCTCTATAAACTCTTCTACTTTGTGTTCATAGCTTGGCGTTCTAATAATATTTGCACCCATCTGTTTGGCATAAATTTCATACATGGCAAAGGTCACTTTACTCATTAGTACCGAGTCGTTTGGCATAAGTAAGGCACGAGAGATAAATTCTAATATTTGGTCAGAACCAGCACCAATAATAATGTTCTCATTGGTCACTGAAAACTTAGACGAGAGAGCATCTTTGAGTTCAAACATCGAATCATCAGGATACAAAAATGCTTTATGTGCATTTTTTGAAATGGCTTGGGCTACTTGTGGGCTACACCCTTTTGGGTTTTCATTCGATGCCAATTTAACTACATCTTTTGCATCTATTCCAAACTCTCTTACCACCAACTCTATTGGTTTACCTGCTTCATAAATTTTTATATCTTTTAGTACTTCATTAAATTTCACTGATTTTCCTTATATATCGTCATTCTCTTTAACATAAGAGCCAAGTATTTTAATTAGTTTTGCGTGTCTATCCATAATATCCATAATATGAAGGTCTTTTTGATGACCATTGAATTCTATAAAAAAGATGGATTTCCCCTCTACAATATGTGATTTTATTTTGGTTAAGTTGACTTCACAACGTTCAAAATCATTTAAAAAATCAACCAATGAACCAGGGGTATTGTCTAGGTAGACCAACATGGATGTTTTATCATCCTCGGATTGTAAGTTTTCAAAATTGCTAATAATAAAAAAACGTGTTTTATTGTCTGAACAATCTTCAATATTTTTAAAAAGAATGGGTAAGTTGTACATTTTTGCTGCTACATCGGCACAGATGGCTGCTGAATTTTCCTCTTTCATTGCCATTTTTGCTGCTTTTGCTGTGGATTCTATAGGAATTAGTTCAACTTCATTGAGTCCACAATCTTGTAAAAAGATTCGACACTGGTCAAAAGCGATGTCTTTTGAGTAGATTTTTTTAATATCTTTAATATTGTCACAACGGGTAGCCAAGGTGTGATGAATGTCTATAAATACTTCAGCAATAATCTTTAAGTCATATTGTTTGAGGCAGTTAATGGTTTCGCTAACAATACCATTAGAAGAGTTTTCAATAGGAACGACCCCAAATTTAGCTGTACCACGGGAAACTTCTCGAAAGACAGCTTTTATTGACCCCATTGGTATATAAGAACTCATTGCTCCAAATTTGCTCTCGGCTGCTTGATGGGTAAACGAAGCTTCTGGCCCAAGATAGGCAATTCCTTCTGGGCGTTCCAAATTTCTAGCCACAGCAAACATTTCCAAAAATAGAGCGTCAATAGCTTCATCGGTTAGTTTTCCATCATTTTGTTTTTTTAAACGATTTAAAATGGCCTGTTCTCGCTCAGGACGATAGATGGGTGCACCCGTTGTGTTTTTTAGTTCGCCAACCATATGCACATACTCCATGCGTTGATTATATAGCTTTAAAAGTTGGTCATCAATACTATCTATTTGAACGCGTAACTCATCTAATGTCATAATTTTTCCTTTTCTTTATTAATAGTGTAATAAATTACACCCTACGATTGCCAACTTGTATCACATTTCTCTTCTAATCTTATTTGGTCTTCAAATGTTTCACGCTCTCGAATAAGGTAATCTTTTCCATCTAAAATTGCTACTTCGGCAGAGCGTCCACGCGTATTGTAATTGCTTGACATTGTAAATCCATAAGCACCTGCTGAATGAACTACTAAAATATCATGATGATTCATCGCTGGTAAGGCTACATCTTTACCTAAAAAATCGCCACTTTCACAAACAGGACCGACTACATCAGCTAAAGAAGTCTCTTCTCCATCTTTTTGAATGGCTTCTATTTTATGATACGCATTATAAAGGCTTGGACGTAATAAATCGTTCATCGCTCCATCAACAATCACAAAACGTTTTTTACCATTAACTTTTTCATACAGAACAGAAGTTAGAAATATTCCAGAGTTTGCCATCATATATCGACCTGGTTCACTCAAAATAGTCATGTCCAGACCTTTGATTTTAGATAAAATAGCTTTGGCATAATCAGCAGGTCGAATTGTGGTTTCATTATCATAAACCACACCAAGCCCTCCACCCACATCAAAAAACTTAATCTCTATACCAATAGCATCCAAAGAGCGTACTAAGTCAGCCACAATTCCACAGGCTTCGGTAATAGGAGCAAGCTCTGTAAGCTGTGAACCAATATGGAAATGAATACCTACAGGGTTTAAGTAATTTGATTTTTTAGCATAAATATACATGCGTTTTGCAGAGTCCAAGCTAACACCAAATTTGTTTTCATGTAGTCCTGTAGCAATATAAGGGTGTGTTTTAGGGTCAACATTTGGATTTACTCGAATAGAGATTCTAGCTTCGATGTTTAGCTCTTTAGCTATCATCTCAACACGTTTCATCTCTGCTTCGCTCTCTAAATTGATAAGCAAAATCTTTTTTTCCAAGGCTTCACGAATTTCAGAATCTCTTTTTCCTACACCTGAAAAGATAATACGGTATTTTTTTACACCAGCTTTTAATGCACGGTTGACCTCGCCAATACTCACACAGTCAGCACCTGCCCCAAGATTGGCTAAATGACGAATAACAGCCAAGTTGGAGTTGGATTTAACTGCGTAAGCTACTAATGATTTCTTCCCACCAAAAGCATCTTTTAGTTCTTCATATCGGTTGGTAATATTATTAAAATCATACACATAAAGTGGGGTATTATATTTTTTAACTAAAGTAGTTATATCTAAACTCATAGTAAATCATTCCTAAATTTTGTAATTGTCGCGATTCTATCTAAAGTTTGGTTTATAGATGGTTAATGGACTTTTTTTAGAACCTTTTTTATTTTGCCTTAGATATTCAAAAGAGATAGTACCATTGATTAACTCCTTGAAAAAGACATTCTATCTAATAAATTAAAATAGTATTGAAAATTTTTCTTTTTTTAGATTGGTTTTTTTTATAAAATGTATCAATATTTTTTAGGAGATAGAGAGGGAGTGTTAATAAAGTAGCATTAATTAGAATTAATCTTAAATTACGAATCAAATAATGAAAATTTTTTATAAAAAATGATATTATCTATCCATTATTTAAAGTTATCTTTATTTATAAAAGGTATCTAATATTTAGAATAATAATTGTTATCAAAAATTTGAGGAGGAAACATGAAATTAGGTTTTTTGGTCGATCTTAACCTTTGCATGGGTTGCAAAGGGTGTGAGATTGCCTGTAAAGTTGAAAATGAAGTGCCATTAAGTTCTTGGCGTTTGCGTGTAAAATATATCGATATAGGGACATTCCCTGATACATCACGTTCGTTTACACCACTGAGATGTAACCACTGTGAAAATGCCCCTTGTGAGAGAATTTGTCCAGTATCTGCATTGCACTATTTAGACAATGGTATTGTAAATATTGACAGTTCACGATGTATTGGTTGTGCAGGTTGTATGATGGCATGTCCTTATGGGGCAATCTATATGGATCCAGAGTCTAATACAGCTGATAAGTGTACTTACTGTGCTCATAGAATCGAAGGTGGATTAATGCCAGCTTGTGTTGTTGCTTGTCCTGTTGAAGCCAACATTTTTGGAGACGTTGAAGATGAGACTTCTCATATTTCACGATATATTATGGAGCATCAAGGTGCTGTTCAGGTAAGAAAACCTGAAAAACATACTGACCCTAAACACTTTTATGTGGGTGGTGGTAATCAGACACTTAATCCTTTAGCTCATGAGAGAATCGAAGGTTATGGACTATTTAATAACATTACGCATTTAGATACTCTTGGCGACCCTCATCACTCTATTTTAGATAGATTTTTAACACCGATTTTTGGAGGTCATAACGACCATTTAAAAAATGAAAGTTTTGTAGACATGCCAAATGATGTTGAAGGTCACAAAGAAGAAGGGGGACACCACTAATGGATCACGTTAGTACTATAGAAGCAACTAAAGCAGTTGTTACACTCGACGTTGCACTTCCTGGAATTATCTGGGGATGGATGATTACACTAAACATGTGGGCAAAAAGTATCGGTACAGGTGTTATACTTGTTGGTGCATACTTACTTATGAAGTACAAGCATGAAGATATGCCTAACCTTAGATGGATGATGCCTCTTATCTCATTTATTGCATTAAATGTATTCTTACTCTTTACCTTGGTAGATTTACATCAACCTTTAAGAATGGTTAATATTTTTATCCACCCACATTGGACTTCAGCAATTACTGTTGGTGCATGGATGGCTTCTCTATTTACAGGGTTAATTACACTTATGTTGGCTATTGCAGCAGCAAATCATTTCTCTGATTTCAAAAGACATAATGGAGTACTTAAAGCATTAAGAGGAAAAAATAACTTGTATGAAAAAGTTTTCCCTTTTGTTGTATTCTTAGCATTCCCTGTAACAATGTATACAGCCATTATTATGGCTCAATCAAGTGCAAGAGAATTATGGGCTGCACCTGCTGAAGTAATTCAGATGTTATTGGCTGCCTTCATGGTTGGTTCTGCATCACTATTATTGATTGCTGAAAAATGGTCAAAAGAGGCTAGAAGAGATTTAGCATTAGTATTAATGCTTTCTGTACTTTTCTCATTCTTAATGTACATGGGAGAATATTTCTTCTCATATAAAGCAGCAGAAGTAGAAGCTACTTTAGCATACATTCATGCTGGTGGTTCTTATAATGTACAGTTTTGGACAGCAATGATTCTTGGTTATATTATTCCATTCTTTATTGCAATGGGTTCAATCAAAGAAGAGAACCGAACAATGATGAAATTTGCAGCAGTGACAACACTGATTGGTCTTTACCTTGCAAAGAGTACGTGGCTTGAAATCCCACAAATGATACCGTTAAGTTAAGGAGAAAATAGATGGTTAAGAAAATGAATAACGAAAACTCTTCTTTCTTTGAAAGCAGACGAACATTCTTAAAAGGGGCAACATATACTGTAGCAGGTGCTGTTGTAGCAAAAGGTGTCTTCTCTACAATTATAGAGACACCTGCAATGGCAGAAGGTTTAGAGGGTATACCATTAGAAAATGGTACTCCAAAACGTTATCCACCTCACGCACAATGGGACTCTTTTACAGAGCTTGATGGAGCAGATTGGAAACGTGGTGGTATTGGTAGAAACGGTATTCAGAGCAAAGAGAATCCTAACGGAATTAAAGCTACTGAATATATGCTTGTTCCAACAGCATGTTCTAACTGTGAAGCATCATGTGGTTTAACTGCATGGGTTGATATTGGTAAGTACAAAGATAGTGGTGACCCAAAAGATCTTAAAGTCAGAAAATATATGGGGAATCCACTTCATGCAGGAAGCCGAGGACGTAACTGTG
>CAYPCV010000100.1:0-4799 GCA_964409295.1 uncultured Sulfurovum sp. | reverse complement strand
GGCACAAAAGAGAGTACCTTGGATTATTTTGACCATCTTTTGGAAGATAAGTTGATTGATACCTGTTTTTCGTGTGAGGTTTCAGGGGTAGTGAAAAGCGATGATATTTTTACGGTAACAACAAACAGTGATGAATTTTGCTCTAAAAATGTGATTGTGGCTATTGGACGTATGGGGAAACCAAATAAACCAAGCTATAAGATTCCTGCATCGTTGCGTTCTAAGGTAGGTTTTAATCTTGATAAGTGTTCTACAGGAGAAAAAGTCTTGGTTGTTGGTGGTGGCGATTCGGCAGTGGAGTATGCTTGTGATTTGAGTGAGACCAATAATGTTACGTTGAACTATCGAAAAAGTGAATTGACTCGACCTAATCCAACTAATCAGAAGATGCTGAAAACCTATGTAGAGAATGGAAATGTGTTTTTAAAATTGGGTCTTGATATAGAAAATGTAACAGAAGAAGAGGGTAAGTTATCTGTTAATTTTGTAGATGGAAGCTCTGAATTTTATGACAAAGCTGTTTATGCCATTGGAGGGACAACTCCAAAAGACTTTTTAAAGAGTTGTGGGGTTACCTTGAATAAAAAAGATGAGGCAATCTTTGATGAAAACTACGAGAGCGAAACCAAAGGTTTATACATTGCAGGAGACATTGCCTTTGCAAGTGGGGGGAGTATTGCTATCGCTTTAAATCATGGTTATAGGATTGTTAATCATATTTTAGGAAAAAAGTAGTATATTGTTCAGCAAAAAAGGAAAATAGTAATGACAGCAGATGCATTAGTTATAGAACATATGATGAATCCAAAGAATTATGGGAAAATGGAGGATTCAGACAGTGTTGGTATGGGTAAGAATCCACAAAATGGCGAAAAAGTTGCTATCTATTTAAAAGTTAGAGAAGAAGAAGACCCTTTTATTGAAGATATATCTTTTCAAGCAATTGGATGTACAACAACTATTGTTGCAGGGTCATTAATCACAACTGAAGCCAAAGGAATCCATTTTAGTAGGGCAGAAGAGTTGGTCTCTGCAACGTTAGGTTTATTGGAAAACCAAAGTCCTGAAGATGCAGCATGTACCGAGATGGTAGCATTGGCACTAAAAGCATCACTTGATACCTATGCAGAGAGACAAAAAGATAGCGATTTTCCTATGATTTCGTATCATATCAAAACCGATTGTACACCAAAAGAGGAGAGCGAAGATGAAAAAACTGTTTAAAGAGATTCATGAAGCATGGTTAGCTACACAATTTACAGGGTTTATGTCGCAGACTCAAAGCAGACAAGAGTTGTATGAATTTTCCAATATACTTTTTAAACATTTAACATGGATAGAGAACGATTTTGTAAAGCAAAATTTAGAATATAGCTACGATATTAATCAAGTACCTATTCGAGTAGAGAAGCTTTCCACTATGATTAATGATATTATTCGACGTATCGAACTTATTGAATCAGAGCTAAATAGTTGCAATGATAAACATATTACGTTTAGAATGAGTAGTGATTTGCACTATATGAAATCAGCTCTAGAAAAACTTGATGATGAAGATGTAAGTTCTGCATTTAATATGAAAAAAGAGTTTCCAAAGATTACTTTGACACAAGAAGCACAAGATGCTTTGACGCTCTTTCTATTCGAGGAGAGTTATAAAGAGTATGAACTTATTATGGTCTATAACTACTCTAAAGCTAACTCTAACGATGCCTTTTTAAACCGTATATTTCAAATCTTAATTGACGAATCATTTTTTCACTTACGAAGCTTTGGGCAGATGATGGCACAGATGGGTATTTTGGGTGTTCCACGAAGCTTAATGGAAGAGATTTATAAATTTGATGATTTAGAGCAGTTCTTAAAAGATGGAATTCAAGAGGAGATAGGAGCAAAAGAGGAGTGTAAAAAGTTAGCTGATGCAGTTAGCTCTAGTTCGGAACACTTTGCCTCTTTCTTTGATTTTATTAATAATCAAGAGAATTATCATATTGCATTAATGGAAGAGGCGTTAGAGTATATTTATGTGTAAAATGACTACTTAAAGATTAACAGAGAGGATAGCACTTTTGAATAGTAATATTTATTAATGGTCTTCTTTTTTATGTCCCAACACCATACGCTATCATTGCGAAGTTGGGTTCCACCAATCCACCGTTGTATGGGACGAATATGCAAATAGTTTATCTCTCCGTTAAGTATTTTCTGACCAATTGCTGTAATCTGTAAAATTTGACCATTTTTTTGGGAATAGATAAGTCCATTTTCTATAAATTCATCTAAAATCTTCCAAAAAATGACATCACCCATAAATTTTTGTTTTTCATAATTTTGACAATTTTTAAAAATTTCATTTGGATTTTTTATCCCTCTTGAAATAGTAAGTAGTGCTTGATGAGCTGAACGGGATAGACCATTTCTTGTATTGGGATACTCTTCTAGCATACGGATAATGGCATCTTCTAAAAATGGAAAGAGATGCAACTCTTTATCTAATAGTTTTAACCATTCCCTAGGATTAGGGGTTGTAAAAGCAAACCATGCTTTTTGAGCTAAGTTTAAATGCTCTTTACTTATCTTTTGTTCATAGCCTAAAAGCTTTGTAATTTCATTTTGAGAACACTCTCCTAAATACTTATCTGTAGAGATAAGGCTTAGTTCAATCTCTTCACTATTGTTACTCTTAAACCAAGAGAGTATCTGTAGCAGTTGAAGCTGGTCGTAGAGGTCGTGTTCAAACCATAAAATAATTTTTTGATACTTATGATAACTTTTAAGCATCTCATCCCGTTCTTGAAACTCTTTTTCAATCTTTTCAAGAGAACCAAACCCTTGTTGATGTATAAAATTTGCACGAATCTCAGAGAGTTGTTCAATGGATACTGTTTGAGGAACAGGCCCCTCGTGTAAAAAATCACGCCATGGTAAGAAGTCGCCATTGATATGCGCTTTCTTTATAATTTCAACAGTAACATCTCCATTGACAATATTAAGAACTTTAAGCATTTATACTCCTCTGATGCTTGTATTATACAATAAAAGATTTAAATATATTTTTTTATGTTATAATAATTTATGCTAAAAATAACTTTTAAAACTTTACTTCTTATTTTTTTTATACTAACGATTTTTACAGGCTGTTCTGTAAAAGTACCTGTAACATGGAAAGAGCGTATTTTGGATAAAAAAGTGGAAAAACTATCTTTAGTTTACAGTGAATATGGGAAAAAGGATAATCCTACACTGCTTTTTTTACATGGATTTGGAGAGAACCGTCATACATGGCGTTTTTTAGTTCCTAAATTAGGAATGAATTATCATCTTATTATGGTTGATTTAAAAGGGTTTGGGGATTCTCCTAAAACCAAAGATGATTATTACTCTGTTTATGACCAAGCTTATATTGTTAATGAATTTATAAAAGAGAAAAAACTAAAACACGTTACTTTAGTAGGTCGCTCTTTTGGTGGTGGGGTAGCTTTGGTGTTAGCACTTCTTCAAAAAGATAAATTAATAGCAAAAAGAGTAGATAAGTTGATTTTAATTGATACCATGTCATATAAGCAGAATCTACCCTCTATGTTACGGGATTTAAAAACACCGATTATTGGTTACTTGGGGATACACCTTTTAAGTAATACTTATATGGCAAGAGAAGCGTATAAATATGCTTTTTATAATAATGATTTAATCCCAAAAAACAGCATTAAGTATAGCTCTATTTATCTCTCTTTTCCTCAAGCAAAATATACCTATTTAAAAACAGTCAATCAGCTGGTTCCTGAGGATATTGAGCAAGTAGAAAAGAGATTTTCGGAGATAACGCTACCCACTCTTATTCTTTGGGGAAAAGAAGATGTTGCTATACGAGTAGATAAAGCGTACAGACTCCATAGAGAGATGCCCAATAGTTCTATAAAGGTTTTTAATCATGCAGGACACATGCTCCAAGAAGAGATTCCAAAGCGTGTGAATAGTGAAATTATAAAATTTATGGAAGCGAATCAATAACGTTAGAACTCAAAGGAGTCCAATAACTCATAGAGACATTAGCTTCTCTTAATCTATCTCCTGTCCATGTATTACATGTATTAAAGAGATTATAGTTATAAATGGAAGTGTAAAAAAAATCATCTCTTCCATATCCTTGATATTGCGTAAAAGCTTCTAAATTAAAACTTTTTAATATACTCTGTTCTAAGATGGCTAATTGCTCTTTTGACATTTTTATTTTTTTTATATTTTGGTATTTCTTAATATTATAAATGTAGCTTACATGCATTAAAGAAGGGGTATTTATAAAGAGTGCTTTTATTGAAGTAGATATTTTAATATCATTCCATGTGGGTGTGTTCAGATAGGTCTCTTTATCTCCCCAACCAAAGGAGAGGTAGCCCTCTCTTTTATTTATAAACGTTCTTAATTTTTTTTTGAGCTTTTTATTATGCATACTTTTTATGTTTAGGACGATGTCGGAGTGCATGCTACTATATAAAATATGAATTTGTTCGCTTTCTTTACTCTTTTGCTCTTGTTTCGTTAGTACAAAAGTAAATAGATAGGCGATTAAAAAATAGAAAATAGTTGTTAATATAAAAAATATTAACAATTTTAGAATAAATTTGACGGTTTTAATAAAAATCATTAGAAATCTTCTGTTAAGTTTTATGACAATAATAATATAAAAATGTTAAATTATTGTAAATTAGTAATAATTTGTTAATCTAAAAGGGATATAATACTCCCATACAGGAAAAATTATAGGTAAGAAGGAAAAATAGTTATGAGTGTTAAAGTTG
>CAYPCV010000099.1:0-7891 GCA_964409295.1 uncultured Sulfurovum sp. | reverse complement strand
TGTAAATGTACTGATAAGTTTAATCTGGCTGTTTAGGGCAGACTCTGTTTGAAAGTGCAAGGCATAAGGGTATGCTCCTAAAATTAAGGTTAAGAAAAGGACTCTTTTTTTGTAAAGAGCCAAAGCAAACGAGAGAAGAACCAAGGCAAATTGCCACTTTTCTATCCCTAAATAGCTGTTAGTAAACATAAGTTCTGGTTTGAACCAGTCAAAACCAAGAGGATGAATATAGGAGAGTACCAAAAGAAGTAGTGCTTTTCCAAAAAGATTATGAACTTTTAAATACTTCTCTATAAGTTCGACTATCGAGATAAGCAAGTAAAAAAATGAAGCATAAATAGAAGAGACTCCAATCACAACAAAAGGGATTGCCCACAGAATTTTATAGTGAATGAAACTAAGTCCCATCCACCAAAACCATAATAGACCTACAAAAAAACCACTCCAAACCCATGATGGCTTATCTGCTACTAACCATAGGTATAGTGCTAACAGTCCTAGAACACTATTCATAATTGGATGAACAAAGCCCATCCAGTCTAGGTAAATTGAAGCAGAACTGAAAAAAGCAATGAAAAAGCCCACTGTTATCTTGTTAATGCTAAAATATCGGCTTATTTTTATAACTACACTCAAAGGATTCCTTATGGAAGCAGCAGGACAATTTCTACCACTTATTTTTTTATTCGGTATTTTCTACTTTTTAATTATCAGACCTCAACAAAAACAACAAAAAGAGCATGCAGAGATGCTAGAGTCACTTGAAAAAGGCGATAAAATCTTAACGACTGGTGGTCTCTATGCTGAGATTGTAAAAGTTGAAGAGGATTTTATCAAAATCAAACTGAACGATACATCAATTGTTAAATTAGATAGAAACTTCGTTAGCAGAAAGGTAGAAGCATAAACGCATGGGAAAACTAAATTATAGAGTTGTTCTTTTTGCTTTTGCATTTTTGTTTGGTATTGTATTTTCAATCCCATCACTAACTCAGAGCGAAGAGGGCAAAAAAATTACCTTGGGGCTTGACCTACAGGGTGGATTACATATGTTACTTTCTGTTAAAACGGAAGTAGCACTAGAATCTAAAATGAAATCAATTGGAACCACGGTTAAGTATAATCTTGAAAAATCCGATATTATTGTTGAAGATTTAAAGATAGACGATGGAAAAGTGAAATTTGAATTACTTGACCCTGAAGATACAGCAAACGTTGATGCTATGTTATCAGATGAGTTTAAAGAGGTAAGTATTAAAAAGAGTGGCTTGGTTTATGAAATGTCACTCTCTCCTGAACTCTCTATCAAGACAGAACAAAATGCTATTGACCAAGCTGTTGATACGATTAGAAATCGTCTAAATATGTTTGGTTTGGCTGAACCGACTGTTGCAAAACAAGGGTCAGACAGAATTTTAGTTGAAGTTCCTGGTATCAAAACGCAAGAAGATGAAGATAGAATTAAATCACTTATTGCAAAAGCAGCACACTTGCAAATGATGGCTGTTGATGAAGACAGAGCCAATCGTGTTTACTCTATGACTGAAGCAGAAGCGAAACAGTTTGGAGATATTATCTTGGACGATGTTGCTAATGATGGACGAAAATATCTTTTGTATTCGATTCCAATTTTAGATGGTTCAATGTTGACCGATGCTAAAGTAGGGTACGAAGAGAAAGGTACTCGACCACTGATTAACTTTTCACTTAATGGACAAGGGGCTAAAATATTTGCTGATTTTACAGAGAAGTCTGTAGGAAAGCGAATGGCTGTTGTTCTTGATAGAAAGGTCTATACAGCTCCAAATATTGTGCAACGAATTGGTGGAGGACAGGTACAGATTACAGGTTCGTTTACTCCACAAGAGGCACATGACGTTGCCATTGCTTTACGTTCAGGTGCATTACTTGCTCCTGTCGAAGTAGAGAGCCAACGAAGTATCGGACCTAGTTTGGGTGCTGATAATATTAAAGCAAGTTTGATTGCTCTTATTGTTGGTTTCTTGGCAGTTATTATCTTTATGGTTCTCTATTATGGTGTAGCAGGTATTATTGCTAACTTGGCACTGATTGCGAACCTTTTCCTAATTTTGGCTGTAATGTCTATGTTTGAAGCAACATTAACACTTCCAGGTATGGCAGGTATTGTACTTACAGTCGGTATGGCAGTTGATGCCAACGTTATTATTACCGAGCGTATTCGAGAACTTCTTCATGAGGGAGCATCGTTAGCAAAAGCAATAGAGCAGGGGTATAATAATGCCTTTACAGCTATTTGGGATGCAAACATTACAACACTTATCGCTGCTGTAGTACTTTTTGCATATGGAACAGGTCCTATTAAAGGATTCTCGTTAACTATTAGTATTGGTATTTTAGCTTCGATGTTAACAGCTATTTTGGGAACACATGGTATTTATCAGTGGATTCTTCCACGAATCGACAAAAACAAATTAAATTTTTGGTTTGGAATTAAAAAAGATGTTAGTTCAAAAGGAGCGAAATAATGGAAGTTTTTAAGTATGAAAAATCCATAAACTTTATGGATAATGCCAAGAAATTTGGTATTTTCTCGGTTATTTTAATTACGCTTTCTTTAGGACTTCTTTTTACCAAAGGCTTAAATTACGGTATAGATTTTGCTGGTGGAACAATTATTCAAGTAAAATATGAAGGTGTAGCACCCATAGATAAAGTAAGAGAGATTGTCTCTGTACATAAAAACTATGAAGGTGCAACAGTTACGTCATTTGGAACGGATTCAGAAATTGTTATCCGAACTAAGCAGGCATCTAAATCTGTAAAAGGTGGAGCAAAAGTCGAAGTAAAAGAGATGTTAGCTTCGACAGGAAAATTTGAAATACGACGTGTAGATTTGGTGGGGCCTTCTGTTGGAGAAGAGCTAAAAACCAAAGGTCTTATGGCAATGCTTCTATCTATTATTGGAATTTTATTCTATCTATCTTTCCGATTTGAGTGGCGTTTTGCAATGGCATCAGTAGTGGCATTGGTTCATGATGTTACCATTGCAATGGGGATGTTGGCTCTGTTCCAAGTAGAGGTAAACTTACCTATTTTAGCTGCGATTCTAACGATTTTAGGATACTCTCTAAACGATACAGTTATTGTCTTTGACCGTATTAGAGAGGGAGTGCGTAGCATTAAATCTCCAAGAATGGAAGATATTATTAATGAATCAGTTACGAAAACTTTATCGCGTACAACATTAACCTCTTTAACAACTTTCTTTGTTGTTTTAACTCTGTATCTATTGGGTGGAGAGATTATCTCTGGATTCTCATTTACACTGTTGGTTGGTGTTATTGTGGGTACTTACTCTTCAATCTTTGTTGCATCTCCTATTTTGATGTGGCTTAACTTCTCGGTTAGTGATTTTAGAGAAAAAGAGGCAGCATCTTTAAAACGTCAAAAAGAACGAGATAAACAACGTGCTATGTACGAACAAGGTACAATGTAGGGTGCATTTAATGCATCCTCTATCATTTTAAATCCCAAGGAGTATTATTTTGAATTGGGGAAAAGTCTTTTATATCTTCTTTACACTGATGAGTTTAACCACATCAGTATCTTTTATTTTTGAAGATTCTGTTGTTGCACTGTTTGCAGCATCGAGTATTAATCTTATCTCTAGTGTATTAAAAATGGGTGTACGAAACCTATTTTCTGCTGAATTGTTAGCAGGTTCATTGGTTGCAGATTTACATCTTCTTCCTGCATTTTTTATCTATCAATTTGGTAACAATACCGAAGACCACTCAGGGCTTATTTTCGGATTGGTTATTGGTGCTATTATTGCGAATGTCTATACTTTGATAATTTCTATTGTAGAGAGTGCAAAAACAAAAGAAGAGTTTTGACTAATGGTCGATTTTTCGACCATTAGAATTATTTCTTACAAACCATTTCTACGTTGTTTTACAGCTTCTCCTAAAACATGAACAGCCATTCCATAAAAAGTACTATGATTATAGGTAGTAATGACTCTAAAGTTATGTGTACCAAACCAAAGCTCATCATAGGTAGCTCGGTGCAGTTTTATAAGCGATACAGGACCTTTATAATAGAGCTTTGAACGTGGAATTATTTTGTATTTCTTTCGTAGTTTGTATTGTGAATATTTTGTCTTATAACCTGTTTTTAAACGCTTAAATCGATTACCTTTATATCTAGCTCTTATTGCTATTTGGCTAATGTTTGTATTCCATCCATTTCTAGCAAAGTAGTTAGCAACAGAGCCAATAGCATCTTGGGCATTCCATAAATCTGTTACTCCATCATTGTTAAAATCAACAGCAAAGTCCAAATAAGAAGAGGCAATAAATTGACCATAACCCATAGCACCTGCATTTGAACCCATTAGCTCCGAAGCATTAAGTCCAGCTTGACGGGTCATAATTAAAAATTTTTCTAGCTGTTTTGTATAAAAATCTTCTCTTCTATCTCCTAACATTGCTTTAGAGGTCAATACATCAATAACTTTTTTCTTTCCAAAGTTTACACCATAGGCTGTCTCTATCCCAATAATTCCTACAATATACTCAGGTGGCACTCCATAGGTTTTATAGGCTTGATTGAGTGTCTCTTCATGCTCTGCCCAAAAGTTTACACCTCGTTCAATATTTCGTTCATAGACAAACATCGCTTTGTATCTGTCCCATCTACCTTTTCGTATTTGTACTACACAACTTCCATTGGTATTACGCACCTTACATGGTTCAACAATTTGATTGGTATCTTTAGCTTTAGAAAATAGCTTATATAGTTCTTCATGAGAAAATTGATGATAATTGTGCATGTAGTCAATAAACTCGATTAATTTATAGTTTCCTGCAAAGTCACCATTTAGCTCTTCAAACGTTTCTGTAGGTATTTTTTTAGGAGGAGGAGTATCGGTTTGTATGGATGCCATAAGTGGGTTTGTTACATTTTTATCTGGTATATCAATATCTTTTTTTGTGCTACAGGCAGTAATTAAAAGAATTGACGAGAGGAGGAGAGAGATTTTAGTTAGTGTCATTATGCGTCTTCCATGGGAATTTATTTTTTTGATGATTATAATATGTTGAGTATGAGATAAGTATTAAAAAATAGAGAATGTATTGATAAGTTATATTTATATTCTATCTTTACTTTTAAAGCGAACTCTTTGTTTTTTTTTAGTTTTTATTGTTCTTTATATCTTAGAAATAAACGCCATCATCTTCTAACCCACCATTAGCTATAATTCGCCTAATTTAATATGGTGGAGCAATAAGTTATGAGTTATAACCCAAGTGATATAGAACAAAAATGGCAGACAATATGGAGTGAAAAAGGGGCATTTGAACCTCTTGATAATAAAGATTTAGATAAAAAATATATTTTAAGTATGTTTCCTTTTCCTAGTGGGCGTTTGCACATGGGTCATGTACGAAACTACAGTATTGGCGATGCAATGGCTCGTTACTATCGAAAGCAAAACTATAATGTTCTTCATCCAATTGGTTGGGATGCTTTTGGTATGCCTGCTGAAAATGCAGCGATAAAACATGGCAGACACCCAAAAGATTGGACTTATTCAAATATTGATTATATGAGAAAAGAGCTAAGTACTTTGGGGCTTTCATTTTCAGAAACTCGTGAATTCGCAACATGTGATGAGTTGTACACTAAATGGGAACAAGAGTTTATTATTAAAATGTTTGAAGAGAAGCTTCTTTACCGTGAATCTACTACTGTCAACTGGTGTGAAGAGTGTCATACTGTTTTGGCAAATGAACAGGTAGAAGAGGGCTGTTGCTGGCGTTGTGACAATGAAGTAGAACTCAAAGAGATGCCTGGTTATTATTTGGATATTAAAAAATATTCAGATGAATTATTAGATGACTTAAAACTGCTTGATGGCAAATGGCCTTCACAAGTTCAATCTATGCAGAGCAACTGGATTGGTAAATCACAAGGCTTAGAGTTCTCTTTTAAATTTTCAGACGCTTCAAAAGCAAAATTAGAGAATAAATTTGAAGGTTTTGAGGTATTTACAACACGTCCTGATACAGTTTATGGGGTAACCTACACAGCATTGGCACCTGAACACCCAATTGTAAAAGCCCTTATTAAAAACAGACTTTTAGACGCTGATGTAGCCGAAAAAATTACAGCTATGGGAAATATGACCGAAGTTGAGAGAGCCAAAGCCGAAAAAGAGGGCTATGACCTTGGAATTACAGTAATTCATCCATTAACAGGCGAAGAGACCCCTGTTTGGACAGCCAATTTTGTATTGGCATCGTATGGTGGTGGGGCTGTTATGTCTGTTCCAACCCATGATGAGCGTGATTTTGAATTTGCCTCTAAATACTCTTTACCAATGAAGTATGTCATTGCAGGTGGAGAAGAGGGTTCAGCCTACACAGGCGAAGGAGAGCTTATCAACTCTGATGAGTTAAATGGCATGAAAAATACCGAAGCTAAATCTGCTGTGATTAAATTGTTTGAAGAGAAAGCTTTAGGAAAAGGAACAACCAACTACAAATTAAGAAATTGGGGAATCAGCCGTCAACGTTACTGGGGAGCTCCAATTCCTTTTGTTCATTGTGATGCTTGTGGATTAGTGCCAGAAAAGGTAGAGAACCTACCAATTGCACTTCCTGAAGATGTTGAGATTACAGGAGAAGGAAACCCACTAGAGAACCACCCAACTTGGTCAAACTGTGCTTGTCCTTCTTGTGGAAAAGATGCAAAACGTGAAACTGATACGCTAGATACATTTGTGCAATCCTCTTGGTATCAGTTCCGTTTTGCAACCCATCCTGAAAAATGGAATAGCTGTGGAATTGATAAAGAAGATATCAACTATTGGCTAGGAGTAGACCAATATATCGGAGGAATCGAACATGCTATTCTTCACTTGCTTTATGCACGTTTTTTTACCAAAGCATTACGAGATTTAGGATTTATAGATGACCTAAAAGAGCCATTTGAAAACTTGTTAACCCAAGGAATGGTGCTAATGGACGGTTCTAAAATGTCCAAATCAAAAGGAAACACCATCGACCCAGATTCTCTAATCGAGAAGTACGGAGCAGATACAGCCAGACTCTTTACCCTTTTCGCAGCCCCACCACAAAAAGAGCTAGAGTGGAACGATTCAGCCGTTGAGGGTGCATTTAGATTTATTAAAAAGCTTTATGACAGAAAGTCAAAAGTTACTTTAAATAGCATGCCAACCATTGACCAAAGCTCTTTAAGTAAAGAGGAGAAAATAGCAAGAGTAAAAGTATACGAAGCCCTAAGACGCTCTATTGATGTGTATGAAAAAACATTTGCATTTAATACCTTGATTGCAGGTTGTATGGAAGCGTTAAACGCTTTAGACAAACAACAAAACGAACAAGTTTGGACAGAAGGACTCTATATTATTACCCATCTACTAGAACCAATTACTCCACATGTTTGTGCCGAACTAAGTGAAGAGTTATTTGAATCTAAAAATCTTACAGGTGGAAAGATAGCAATTTTAGATGAGGTATTTATTCAAGACACCATTACATTAGGTGTAGCCGTTAATGGAAAAAGAAGAGCCGAAATAGAAGTAGACGCAGGAGCATCAAAAGAGGAGATAATCGCTATGGCAAAAGCAACTATTCCTAAATGGTTAGAGGGCAAAAATGTGGTTAAAGAGATTTTAGTTCCGAAGAAGATGGTTAATTTGGTGGTTAAATAAAAATTGGATTCGTAGGTTAAGCTGTCCTCATATTATCTTTTAGTATAAGTGGTTTTTTTGCTATAATTCACTTATGAAACATAAAATAGAATTAGAAGCTTCATGGTTGGCTCTCCTTGAAGATGAATTTGATAAAGCATATATGCAAGAGCTAAAAAAATTTCTTTT
>CAYPCV010000098.1:0-4365 GCA_964409295.1 uncultured Sulfurovum sp. | reverse complement strand
GTGTAGGCGATAGACGCAATATCTAATCGCATTTTAGGAGTTAACTCTTTTAGTATTAGGAATTTTGGTGAGAACTCTTCTAGTATATTATTGTATTTTAATTGACTTTGTAGTATCATTTTAGTAAGACTTTCAATATTTCATTTCACTCAATATGGTTGTATTTATTGAGTGATTTATTATGATACTCTTATTTCTCTTTTTCTTCTTTGATTCGTTTAATTGTTAGGTGTTGGTGAAGGATGCCGAAACATGCCATAAAAATCACCCTCTTTACCTATGGCTTTAAAGGTCTTATAGTAGCCATCTTCTCCGTAGAGCCATTCGTTCATATAATTGCTAAAGTTCAATTTTTTCCTTTTTTAAAATCCATTTACTAAGAAATCTAAAGCATCAATAATCTCATGACGCTTCTCTTCTAAATTTAATACCTTTTCTCCAAAAGAACTTAAAGGTATACCTGCCATATCTGCTGTTGACATTACAACCGTTTTTCCGTCTATCTTAAACATAGGGTTCAAATGCCTAATCGGTTCAATACCAACGCCCAAAGGAACAACTACCCTAGTTTTTAAAGAGGAGAGTAAATCATTTTGAACATCTAAAAGATAAGGAAAAAACTCTACTGTATCTCTATTTGTATTTATATAAACATCAAATTGAGCCATTAAAAACTCCGTAAGCCATCAGAAAAAACACCCTGTTTATCTACACGTTCGTTAAAAGCTTCAATAGCTTGAAGATTCTCTTCTTTCCACTCCTCTTCTGCTCTTTTTTTAACCAACTCATTAAGATAGCTCTCAAAACTCTTAGAGAGATTTATGTTATACGACTTTGCTTTTTCTAAAAGGTCAGAGTTAATGGACAAATTCGTTGCTCTTTTAGGAGCTTCACTATCATAAGCCAAATTCATGTGTATCCTTTATGCGTATTGTTTATGAGTATATCATATATTGAATTAGATAGATGCTTATCTCTTGTTAATTTTTTGACTTTGAGAAAAAATAGAGTCTAAACTTTAATCTTAAAATGATAAAATTAGTTATCATAATTAGAAAACTATACTAGAATGATAACTATATTTATCAAAAGGAGTATCATGAAAGAGATAGAGGTCTCTGTGTTAAAAGAGAAAGTGGGTGAACTATTTTACAACTCTAACAGTAAAGAGTATGGCTTTAACTATACAAAAGATGAAGCTTCTTCTATCTCTTTAACCATGCCTTACAGAAAAGAGACCTACAAAAGCTCTTTTTATTTGCATCCTATTTTTGAGATGAACCTTCCTGAGGGCTATCTGTTTGAGATATTCAAAAACTTCTTAAGTAAAGAGCATGGATACATGGATGATTTTTTAGTACTCTCTTACCTCGCACCCAACATAGAGAATCGACTTAAATTTAAGAGTGAGTTTGATAAAAAACTTTTTGAAAGTGTCGATATTGACGAAATACTCAACAATGACAGTGAAGATACCTTTTTAAAATTACTAAAGAATTTTTTGAACAAAAATGCCATATCAGGGGTGCAACCAAAAACCTTGGCTATTGTCAAAGAGAAAGAGACCTTGGTACTAAAAGAGTACATCATTAAAACTTGGGGAGACGAATACCCCTACTTAGCACAAAACGAGTACTACTCCATAAAAGCTGTAGAGAGAGCAGGAGTTAAGATACCAAACATTCAACTCTCTAAAAACAGCAAGTTTCTCTTGGTTGAAAAGTTTAACTATCAAAAAGAGGAAGATGAGTATTTCGGATTTGAAGAGATTTTAGTACTTCAAGGTAAAAATAGAGAAAAAAAATATAGTGGTAGCTATGAACAAGTTGCTAAGATTATCTATGCTGTTAGCACTGACAAGCTAGAGTCTATGCAACAGTTTTATAAGACAGTTGTCATGAACTATCTACTTAAAAACGGTGATGCTCATCTAAAAAACTTTGGTGTTCTTTACGATAATCAATTTAAAAATATCCAGTTTGCACCTGCTTACGATATTGTCACCACTGTAGCTTATATTTACAGAGACAAACCTGCACTTATGATGTTTGGGAAAAAAGTATGGTGGGGGAAAGAGGAGCTAATTCGTTTTGGAATAGAACATTGCCTCTTCTCAAAAACAGAAGCTCAAAGTCTATATGCCCAATGTTTTAAAGCATTAAAAATAGCCATTAAAGAGCTAAAGAGTATCATAAAAAAAGATAAAGAGTTCGCTTCCATAGGTCAAAAAATGCTTGAGTCTTGGGAACTGTCACTCGATGAAAAAACATATAAGGAGATACCACTTGAAACTGTTCGACATTGGAGCTAAAATACGACAACTTAGGAAAGATAAGGGCATTACCCAAGAGGCATTAGCTAAAGTTGCTGGTATAAGCCGTGTAACTTTAGGTAAGTTAGAGCGAGGTCAAGTGGGAGCTGTCTCCATTAAAAGTTTAGATTTAATTTTAAATGAGTTGGGCTATGAAATAGAGTTTCAACCCAAAGATGAATTTGGATTTGGAATTCCTGTTTTTTCTTGAGTTTTTCATGGCACGTATTTCACTGGCTTCTAAAACCTTTCGTTCTTTCGGCTCTATGGTCATGATTTTAAGTGTTATCTTCTCTTCTTCAAAAGCTTTTACATCTTCAAGCCCTGCTTGTAACTCTTCAAATAGGTTTCGTTTATCCATTTTTTATCTCCTCTGCTAAGTTTTTTAGTATCTTTTTTTCATATTATATATTCAAAATTTATCACGTAGAGTCGGTTCACCGACCATCAATCAGTCATTTATATCAGTTCATGGTCGATAAATCGACCCTACAGAATTCAAACTTTTCTTAAGTCATTGACATAAAACAAAACTTCAGCAAAAAGCTTTAAAAACCAAAATCCCGTAGGGTACGGCTTCAGCCTACCGTTAAATTAAAGTTGATAAACCAACTATTTAAACCCTAGCTCCACTTGCAATATACTCACTAGTAGCTTTTTGTAAAAGTGCCGAACGGCTCAAATGATGCTCTTTTGCATAGCTGTCTATCTCATCTAAAAAGAGTACAGGCAAAGAGATGTTCACACGTTTTACTTCATTTCCAAAGTCTCTTATGATTCCCTCTACCGATATATCTTCATCTATAAGAGGAAAATGAATACCACGACCGTTTCCCACAAGTCGGTACTCTTTTAACTGCTCTTCACTTGCATTGGCTAAACGTTTGGTATAACTATGAGGCACAACCAACACTCGACCTGTTGAGAGTTCAACAAAGAGTCTGTCTGTTGCGAAACCTATGGAGGTTATTAATGCTTTAGTTGAAGTACTCATTCCATGCTCCTTTTATTTTGCTTCTATTTTCTTGAACCAGTTTTACTATTTTTTTTAACTCTTTTGAGTTACACTTGTAGCTGTCTGTAACCTCTAAAGTTTCTAAAACCACTCTTGCATAAACATCTCCATTTTCTACGTGTATGTGTTCTGGAAGATGTTCATTACTATAGAAATAAAATCTATACCCTCCGTATTTAAATATGGTTGGCATTGCTTATCTCCATTGTGTAAGTATACACACTTTTAATTTTTATGTCAATATTCATTTTTCTACCTCATGTTTTATATATAAGAGTAGTTTAACATTAAAAAATAATATTTATTAGAAATGTGGCATATTGTAATGTTTTCAAAAAACCGTAGGTGTTGACCATGTCACACGTCAAAAAATAGTTGCATGAAAAGAGGTAAATAATCTAAAAAAATTGGCATAAATCCAGTAGGGTACGGCTTCAGCCTACCGTTAATTAAAGTTGATAAACCAAGCAACACTCAAACTCTTGAGAGTTCAACAAAGAGTCTCTCTTTTACGAAATCTAAGGAGGTTATTAATGCTTTAAGTTGAAGTACTCATTTTTTACTCTTTTATTGCTGTATTGACAATATTATATCATGGGAAACACCTATGAGGTTAAAGCTTGTTAAGGTTTTAGATTTAAGTTCATCTATCTCAAAATTAAATTCGCGTTGGAATGATAGAGTTATCATTATCACCTGACACCTTTTTTTTGATACCTTTTTTTGCCTTTTTTTAAAATTAACATTCCTTTAATAGTTTTATTACTTTCAATGTTTGCTGATAAGTTTTATCTTTAGAAGGTTTTTTAGCTTGTGATTTCTCTTTCCATTTATTTTCAAATATCAACATTTCTTTTAATAATTTTAATGCTTCACATTTATCAAAATCAAATAAACTTTTTTCGTAACTAATCACCCTATCTAGGATACCGAGTTTTAGGGATTTGATAAAAAATGATATTTGTTATCAATAAAGGAGAATCCCTATATTGTGGGCTTTGATATTTATTTTGAATATTTTTCAAAAATAGAAAAGCCC
>CAYPCV010000097.1:0-2730 GCA_964409295.1 uncultured Sulfurovum sp. | reverse complement strand
CCAGCAGATTTAACAAAACATACACTTTTAGCAACCTACAATGATATTGAATCAGTAAAAGCATGTTTTGAGCAGAGTGAAAATGGAGTTTCCTCTATTATTATAGAACCAATCGCAGGAAACATGGGATTAGTGCCTGCTGATGAAGCATTTTTAGAAGAGCTAAGAGTCTTATGTGATGAGCATGGTGCTTTGCTTATTTTTGATGAAGTTATGAGTGGATTTAGAGCATCTATCACAGGTTATCAGGGTATTGGTTCTGTTAAACCTGATATTGTAACACTTGGAAAAGTAATTGGTGCAGGTATGCCAGTTGGTGCATTTGGAACACGAAAAGAGATTATGGCAGAGCTTTCTCCAGAGGGTCCAATCTACCAAGCAGGAACACTTTCAGGAAACCCTGTGGCAATGGCCGCTGGATTAACAAGTCTAAAAAAGTTAAAAGCAGACCCAACTATTTATGCTACTTTAGAGAAAAGAGCAAAAAGATTAATGGAAGGGTTCAAAGCCTCTGCTGACGCACTAAATATTCCAATGGTAACAGATGTTCGTGGCTCTATGTTTGGATTCTATTTTTCAGATAAAGTTGTTAAAAACTTTGATGATGCCTTAGAGAACAACTCTGAACTCTTTGGAAAGTTTCATGGAAAGATGTTAGAAAAAGGTGTCTATTTGGCGTGTTCATCGTATGAGACAGGGTTTATTTCTGTAGCAACAAGTGATGAGATGATTGAAGAGGCTATTAGAGCTTGTGAAGCGTCTTTGAAAGAGTTGATGGCATAATTAGCAAATAGAGATAAGATAGTACCTTATCTCTACAAATTTAAAAATGATGATTCAAACACTCAAAATGTTTCTCATTTTTAGCTACTTTAGCAAAAATAGTTAAAGGAGTATCACACTCTTTTGCTATCTTAATGATTTGTTCATAATTTTGTGGAGAGAAAGAGACCAACATCTCATACTCCTCTCCACTGCTTCCTACCTCATCACTAATCTCTTTTAACAGCTCCAATCCCATGTTATTTATCTTTAACATCTTGTTTGTATCACAAAAAAGTCCATCGCTAATATCCATTCCTGTTTGTAGATATTTTCTTGATTTTTCTATAAACTCTTTTCGTAAAATTGGCTCTATAAATTTAGAGTTACTAGAAATCTTCTCTCCATTAAAAAGTCTGTTTAAATCTTGTTTACTCTCTCCTAATGTTCCTGTATAAGCTAAGAACTCTCCCTCTTGCAAACCTTTTCTAGTTAATGGATTATTCGTTTCAGAGATAATCGTAATAGTAAAATCTAAACGCTCTCCTGCTATAGTATCTCCTCCTATAATTTCACAACCATACTCAGATGCTACTTTATGTAACGACTCTACAATAACATCTATCTCTTTTAGATGAATATCTTTTGGTAGAGAGAGTGTTACCAAAGCATACAAAGGTTGAGCATTCATAGCAATGGCATCAGAGAGGTTCACAAGCATTGCTTTTCGTGCTATTTGAGCCAAGCTCATCCACTCTCTTTTAAAGTGAACCCCCTCAAAAAAAGCATCCATACTGTAAACTTTATCGCCTACGACTGCCCCATCATCTCCCACATAAGATGAACTTATTTTACTTATCAAATAATCTTCTTTATTCACGCTGAACCTTTATTATTAGTGGAAAAATTGTAACATAATTAACTCTATTAAGTGGTATAGTTTTACATTCAATAAGCTGTAATCGGCTTATGAATATAATCTTAACAAATTCTTATTGAAAAAGGAAATAGCAGAATGGATGTTAAAATCTACGAATATGATGCTGTAATTGTTGGAGCTGGTTTAGCTGGATTGGCAGCAGCTAAAGAGCTAACAGAAGCAGGAAAGAAAACAGCAGTAATCACAAAGCTACACCCACTACGAAGCCACTCGGGGGCAGCACAGGGTGGAATTAATGCTGCATTAGGTAAAGACGATTCAACTGAACTTCATGAGTTTGATACCGTAAAAGGTTCAGATTACTTAGCTGACCAAGATTGTGTTGAGTTAATGTGTACGAAAGCACCAGAAACAATTCGTTGGGCAGAGAGAATGGGAGCAGTATTTTCGCGTGATGAAGAGGGAGATATTGCAATCAGACCATTTGGTGGACAGAGTAAACCAAGAGCCTGTTATGCAAAAGATAGAACAGGTCTTGCTGTTCTTCAAGCTATCTATGAACAAGCTGATAGAGCTGGAATTGAAGTATTTGATGAGTGGTACTGTGCTGACCTTATCTATGAAGATGGAAAAGTATCAGGTGTTGTAGCCTATGACCTTCGTAACTCTGAACCTGCTATTTTTAATGCCAAAGTTACAATGTTTGCTACAGGTGGACACGGAAGAGCTTATAGATTTAACCCAAATGCACATGCAAACACAGGAGATTCACTCTCTATTGTTGCCCGTCATGGTCTTCCACTAGAAGATATGGAGTTTGTTCAGTTCCACCCAAGTGGACTTGGTGGTTCAGGTGTTCTTATCTCTGAAGCTGCTCGTGGAGAGGGTGGACGATTGTTCAACTCTGAAGGCGAACGTTTTATGACTAAATATGCTCCAAATGCTATGGAACTTGCATCAAGAGATGTTGTTTCCAGAGCAATTATGGAAGAGGTACGTCAAGGTAAAGGTGTTGGTAAAGATGGTCAATCGGTAAATATTGATTTAACACACCTTGACCCAAGTATTATCTTGACAAAACTTCCAGA